>CAYXNI010000006.1:15611-21219 GCA_964466285.1 uncultured Planctomycetota bacterium
CCGTCAGGCAGCCGGGAGCGAAAGACATTCCGGGCGTGGCATCGGGACCGTCAGTCGTCGCTGTCGCTTCTGTCTTCGTCCATGCGGCGAAGCAGGCGCTTGATGTCCAGCGCCCCGCCTATGGTGACCCATACGGACATGCCGGCGAAAACGGCCAGCCCTACCACAAGGACCACTTTCCACACCGTTGCCCAGGTTTCCATTTTGCACCTCTCTGTTTCGTGGCCGGTCTACGATGCAGCCGGTTCTAACTCCGCCTTCTTCTTGTCGGGGAAGAGGAGCGAGCCCAGAACCATGCCTGCCACCGTGATTGCGAACGTCAACAGCCAGGCGCGCTCCGGCCTGAGCGATATTCCCATCGCGTCCTGCACCGGTTTCAGTCCGATCACGTTCGTGAAACTCGCAAGCAGGGCCAGCATGGCGCCGGTCGAACTCGCTCGTTTCCAGTAAAGGCCGCCGGCCAGCAAAGCGAACGCCGCGTTGAAATAGATGCCGCCGGTCACGCCCATGTAGTTCCAGAGCTTTCCGCTCATGGGGTAAAAGATGCCCCAGGCAAGAACCCAGAGACCCACCAGGACAATCACTACGCGCGTGAGCCCGATGCGTGCCTTTGTGGACATCTTTCCGCCGCGCAGCGGGGCCACAATGTCCTGGGTGATCACTGAACTCCAGCAGAGAAGATAGCTGTCATGGGTAGACATGAAGGCGGCGATCATGGCTGCTACAACGATGCCCAGCAGGCCGGTCGGCAGGATTCGGCCCAAGGCTACCGGCATCCCGAACAGCGAGTCCATGAGGGGCTCTCCACTGGCCGGGAAGAACAGCAGCTTGAGGTCGTCGGCCTTGGTCCAGATCATGACGAGCGCCGAAATGCCCAGGAAGTAGGGGATGAGGAAGCGGATGGTGTAGGAAACCGAACCCCACATGAACTGCTTCTTGACCGTTGCCGGGCTCTTGGCGGCGAGGGCTCGGGCCACGGCCGTGGGCCACAGGGCGCACCCGACCAAGCCCAAAAAGCCCTGCCAGGTGATGTATTCCGGCCCGAAACCGCCGGTCGTGAGCATCGGGTTGAAGCCTGCGGCTCCTTTTGCTTTGGCCACGCAGGTGAAGATGTTCGTCCAGCCCAAGTAATTGATGCACAGCGCCGAGGTGAGCAGCAGCCCGAAAGCCAACACCACGAACTGGATGTAGTCGGTGATCACGACCGCGAGCATCCCGCCGAACACCGTGTAGAGCAGCACCAGGCCAAGCAGTACCGTCATGACCCAGTTCACGGCCCCGAGGCTCAAGCCGGTGACGCCCACAACAAAAATCGCCCCCGCCTTCAAGAACAGGCCCATGTTCAACATCCCGCCGAGCGCCAGCATGATGCCGCCGAAAATCCGGACGTTCCTGCTGTACCTCTTTTCGTAGTATTCCGGGATGGTGAGGATCCTGAGCTCGCGGAGCCGGAAGACAATGAACCCGGTGGCGCCGACGGCGAATGTGACGGCTCCGTGCAGCACGGCCATGTGGAAGGCGGAGAACCCGTTGGTGAATCCCATCTGGGAGCTGTACATCACGGTCACGAGCCCCAGTTCCGTTCCGCTGAGCGTGGCCACGCCCAGCGCGGTGCCCAGTTTTCGTCCCGCACTGACGTAGTCGGCCATGCTCCGTATGTAGCGCCTGACCATGAGTCCGATTCCCACCGAAATGACGAGGTACACACCGACGATCGCCCAGTCGAGCGCCCCGAAGTTCGTCTGCCTCATTGCCTCAATCACGCGGGGATCCATGGCGGGTTCTCCTTTTTCGCTCGAACGAACTCGATGTCCGTGGCTTGCGGCCCCTGGGGGCAGGCGCTTGGCCAACACGTATAGCGCGTCCCATTGCGGGTGTCAACTAACGGCACGACCGCACTGCGGGAATTCGCCTCATGTCTGCCTGCCACCGGCTTCGGGCGGAATTATTTGGCGGGACCACGGCGAAACGGGCCTGTTGGGAGACTTTCGCGTGCTCTCATGCGCGTCAGACTGTTTGGCCCGCCGAGCTATATTGAACGAAATAGTCTTGTGCCGGCCGTCTCCACGAGGCCTGGACGAATAGCAGGATGCCAACGGGCTGAACCCATCGGGCCGGAAGAAGAAAAGACAAAAAAAACGTCGAGGAAGGAAAAGACCTCTGGACTGTTGACTATCTTCATAGCAGGCACGACTTCTCCCGAATCGCTACATGTCACCTACTTGGTATCACGGCTCACCAGGACTCAGAGCCCTTGTTTCTTGAACATCCGGGTCATGATCCAAACATAAGTAATCGCGAAAATCAGGCCGTACCAATACCAGTCCAGTGCCAGCACGCCCGGCCACAACTTGGCGATCATCAACGTAAAGGCGATCAGACAGATCTTAAAAACCCCCATATCAACCACCGTGAACGTTCTGATCCTCGACTCTGCCCATTTGAAGAGACCCATGGCGCTCTCCTTTCCTTCTTGTGCCCGTGGGGCCGTGCTTTGCAGCCCGCATCAGGCGGCCTTGATTCACGCCAATCCATTTTACGCAAGACCGACAGCGCGGCAAGCGTCTATTGCCTGAACAATGCGCAGATGTACCAGATGTGGGCAAATCCTCCAACGAGGGCGTACCAGTGCCGACGGCGTGTTCGCGTCAGCTTCCCCGTCGTGCTCTCGAGCTTGACCCACTTGTTATGAGGGAATCCAGTTGATGCGACCGCCTTTCGGCCTGTATGAAGAACGAGTGAGGGTAAGAGCAAGGGTAAGAGGAGGGAGGCGTCCGGCCGGACGGGTTGACAGGGCGAAAGGGAAGAAGCATAATCCAAGACGAACGGCAATCCCTCTTGAGGAGACTGCATGAGAAAACTGATGCCGATCGAGCACATCGAAGACTGGGAACAACGGATCGCGCGGCAGGACGCGTTCTGGCGCCGCGAGATCATCGATCGGCCGGTCGTGATTGCGTCGATGGGAAAGGCGCAGCCCGATCCGAGGTATCCCGCGCCTCCGCAGAAGACCTGGGCCACCATCCGCGGCCGCTGGTTCGACGCGGAGTACATCGCTCAGTCGGCCGCCGCAGGCGCAATGAATACAGAGTACCTGGGGGACGCGCTGCCCTCGTCGTGGCCGAACCTGGGCCCCGAAATCTTCAGCGCCTTCTTCGGCGCCGAGATCGAGTTCGGCGACTCGACGAGCTGGAGTGTCCCGAACCTCAAGGACTGGACCGACGCCGACAAGATTCAACTCTCGACCGACAACATCTACTGGAAGAAGCTCGAAGAAATCACGGACGCCTTGCTCCAGGCGGGCAAGGGCAAGTTCTACACGGGCATGGCCGACTGGCATCCGGGCGGCGATGCGCTCGCCGCCTTCCGCGACCCGCTGAACCTGAACATCGACATGATCGAGCATCCGGACGAGGTGAAGGCGCTGCTCGACCGCATCACGCAGGCGTACTTCGAGGTCTACGATTACTGGCACAACAAGCTCGCCGCGGCCGGACAGGCCACCTACTCCTGGCCAGGCATCGTGTCGAGCAAAAAGTGGTACGTGCCGTCGAACGACTTCTCGTGCATGGTCTCGAAGAAGATGTTCGACGACGTGTTCCTGCCGGGCATCGCCGAAGAGTGCCGGTTTCTCGAAGCCAGCATCTATCACCTCGACGGCCCGCAGGCGCTGCGGCACCTCGACAGCCTCCTGTCGATCCCGGAGCTCAACGCCATCCAGTGGGTGCCGGGGGTGCCGGGCGCGACCGGCGTCGGGGACTGGATGCACATCTACAAGAAGTGCCAGGCCGCCGGCAAGGGCCTCCAGATAGGCTTCGACGTCGACGACCTAGAGTTCGTGATGGAGAACCTGCGGCCCGAGGGTCTGTGGATCGGCATCAGCGGGTTCAAGGACCGCGACGGCTTCAACGCCGTGCTCAAGCGAATAGCGAAGTGGAAGTGAGGCGAGACAGGGCCTTGCCACGAAGGCACGAAGGGGCACGAAGGGAAGGGTATGTTAATGAAGACGCTTTCAATCGTGGCGGCGCTGGCGGCAATGTTGTCGTCATCCGTGAGCGCGCGCGCCGCGGAACCGGACAAGTACGCCGACCCCGCGACGTGCGCCATCCGGTTGTACGGGCCCGCGGCGGAGTTGAAGGACCAGGCGGAGACGCATCCCGCGAGCTTCGTCATCATCAAGGGCAAGGGAAGCCTGATCTGGCAGGTCGTGGTCGCGGAACGCGGCCTCTATCAGCTGGCCCTGTGTTATGCCGCCGACGGACCCGGCGGCCGGGTCACCGTGGCCAGTCCAAGGGCCGTCATCACGAGTTCACTCGACGCGACCAAGGGCTTCTTTGTCAAAGCCGGCCACGAGCAGTACGGATTCCCCGCCTGGATGTTCGCCAACTACGAACGGATCGCGGTGCCCGGCGAGCTGCTGTTGACCGTGGGCAGGAACCAGGTCTCGCTCGAGATTGAGCGCCCGGGCGGCGCGGTCACGTACGTCCGGTCGCTCGAGTTGCTGCGGGCATCCGACCGCGAGGCCGCCGATGCCGAGGCGGCCAAGGCCAAACGCAGCCGCGCGAAGACCGACTGGCTGGCCTGGGCCGGCTACGGCGTGATGTTCCATTACACCGCGCAGTGCGTCCCGCGCGAGGGCAAACAACTGCCCTACGAGGAGGCCGTCAAGCAGTTCGACGTGAATGCGTTTGCCGACATGGTCGCGGAGACCGGGGCGAGCTATGTCATCTTCACCGCCAACCACACCGAGCCGCATTTCCCCGGCCCCCTCAAGGAGTGGGAGGCCGTGCATCCGGGATCGACGACCAAGCGCGACCTCATCGGCGACATCGCCGACAAGCTGAAGGAACATGACATCAAGCTCATCCTCTATCTTGACATCGGCGTGCTCGGCAACTGTCCCAAGGCGACCGAACAGGAGTTCATCGACACCGCCCAGAAGCTCATCGCCGCCGTCGGCGAACGCTACGGCACGAAGATTGCCGGCTACTGGCTCGACGGCTTCGTCGGCGCCTGCGAGAAGTACCCGAACCTCCCGTTCCAGTCCTTCTATGAGGCTGGCAAGAAGGGGAACCCGGACCGCATCACCTGCTTCAACTCGTGGATCTTCCCGGTCGAAACGGTGTGGCAGGACTACTGGGCCGGCGAGGTGGTCGTGCCGGGTACGCCGTATGTAGCTCGGGTCTTCGAGGACGGCCCCGGCCGGGGCTTGCAGTATCACACTTTGCTGGCCCTGAACGGGCACTGGCTCCACGTCAGGCCCGACGTCGCGCTTTTCGACGTCAAGGAACTGGCCGAGCACATCAGGCAGTGCGCGACCCGGGGCAGCGCGGTCACCATCAACCTCGGAATCAACCAGGACGGCACCATCGGGGCCAGGACCCTCGCCTACATGAAGCAGCTCAGGAAAATCGTCCGGGGAGAGTAGCGACCCGACCGCAGCCTGTCACGTCAGCCGGCCGTCCTCACGGTGCCTGACACCGTGAGAATCCACATGCTCTTGACAAGAAGCTGGTTACGACCGGGTTTTTCTGCCAGACCTACCGCCGCGTCCGGTCACTCAGCAGTTGCCGGGCGACCCTACCGCCAGATTATTATCATCTTGGGC
>CAYXNI010000007.1:0-20659 GCA_964466285.1 uncultured Planctomycetota bacterium
CCGGGCCGGACGCACCATTCCTTGAGCGCGGCGTGGAGGGGCTTCTCATTCAGCGTGGTGATGTGATAAGGCGCGGATCGGGGTTGGCTTTTCCGCATCAGGTTGAGTCCGGTGGGGCACGGAACCGGCCTTCGGCGCTGGCCGAGGCCAGGGCACTATAGCACGCGCCCGCCGGGAATCAAGCCCGGCCGCGTTCGCCGGGCGTGGCGGCGATTTCCCTTGATCGGAGCCGGCAACGACTGCTATGATGGTGGCTGCTTGGGCAGGGGCCGCAGGTCTGCGGACCGCGGGGCTGCTATCGCGCTAACAGTAGAGCAAGAGGTTATGGCCGGAAGGGGTTTGCTCAAGTACCATATTGTAGGCACCCTCTGGGTGGGGCAATCGAGCATCGTCTACCGGGCGACCGACGTCCGCAACCAGATCGTCGCGATCAAGATGCTTCTCCCCGAGACCGCCGCCCAGCGCAGCGCCGTCCGCATGATGCAACGCGAGGCGGAGCTCTCGCTCTCCTTCGACCACCCTAACATCATCCAGGCTATCGAGTTCATCCGCGAGGGCCCGGCTCCCGCGCTCGTCATGGAGCACTTCGACTCCGACAACCTGAAGACCCACATCCAGCGGGGCGAGGACTTCATCCACGAGCACGCCCACCGCATCATCGTCCAGATCTGCAGCGCTCTCGGCTACGTCCACCAGCGCGGCCTCGTGCACCGCGACGTGAAGCCGGAGAACGTGCTCGTCGCGAAGGACGGCACGACCAAGATCCTCGACTTCGCGCTCGCCGAGCCCATCGGAAAACGGCGGGTACTCGGCCTTGTCCTGCCCGCGATCGCGGGCACCCGGCCCTACATCGCGCCGGAGACCATCCGGCGGAAGCCGCCCGACGCCCGGACCGACATCTACTCCCTCGGCATCACCATCTACGAGATGCTCACCGGCCGCCCTCCGTTCATCTCCACCGACCGCGACGAGCTCCTCAGGATGCACCTGTCGCAGCAGCCCACCGGCATGCGCCACTTTCGCCGCACCATCTCCGCCAGGATGAACGAACTCGTCATGGAAATGCTCGCCAAAAGGCCGGCGGACCGCCCGGAGAGCACGGACGAGGTCCTCCGGCAGATGGCCGACATCCAGGTATTTGACAAATAAGCCAAAGTGTGGACAATCTCCGTTGCCCCGGCGCAGCGTGACCCGCGGAGGAAGCGATAAGAATGGCCAACGGGAACGAACTCGACTTCGAAGCTCCTCTGCGCGAACTCGGCAGGAAGATCACCGAGCTCGAGAATTTCCAGGCGAACAAGGGGTATGACCTGTCGGAGCCGATCGCGCGGCTGCGCGAGCAGCTTAAGCGCACGGCGAAGGAAATCTTCGACAGCCTGACGCCCTGGCAGCAGGTGCAGGTGGCCCGGCACCTGGATCGCCCGACGTCCGCCGACTACATCGAGCTGATGTGCACGGACTTCGTCGAGCTGCGCGGGGACCGGGCTTTCCGGGACGACCGGGCGGTCCTGTGCGGGTTCGGCAAGCTGGACGGACGCCCGGTCATGATGATCGGCCAGCAGCGCGGCCGCACCACGAAGGAGCGGCTGGCGTGCAACTGGGGGATGGCGCATCCCGAAGGCTACCGGAAGGCCCTCCACAAGATGAGGCTGGCCGAGCGGTTCCGCACCCCCATCGTCACCCTGATCGACACCGCGGGCGCCTACCCAGGCATCGAGGCCGAGGAGCGCGGCCAGCCGCACGCCATCTCGACCAACCTGCTTGAGATGCTCAAGATCCGCGTGCCAATCATCGCCGTCGTCATCGGCGAGGGCGGCAGCGGCGGAGCGCTCGGCGTCGCCGTGGCCAACAGGCTCTGCATGCTCCAGCACTCCACGTTCTCCGTCATCTCGCCCGAAGGCTGCTCGTCAATACTCTTCCGAACCGCCGACAAGCGGGCCCAGGCGGCTGAGGCGCTGAAGCTGACGGCCGACGACCTGCTCGAGCTCAAGATCATCGATGAGATCATCCCCGAGCCGCTTCCCGCTGCGCACTGGGACCGCCGTGGCGCCGCCGACGGCCTCAAGCAAGCGCTGTTGCGGAACCTCGGCGAGCTTGCCGGCCAGTCGCCGGCAGAGCTCGTCGCCAGCCGCCGCCGGAAGTACCGGAACATCGGCTTTTACTTGGAACAGAGCGCGTGAACGCGAACCGCCTGGTCCTCTTCACGGTCTTGGGCATGTGCCTCGGCCTCGGCTGCGCCCGGGGTGCAGAGAAGACGGTGGCGTACGTCCAGGGTTACGACGTGCTCGCACCGCCCGGCGCCGAGGCTAGTCTGCGCGCGAAGGTGGAGCGGCCCGGCCACATCCGCTACCGCCCGGACGTCCACGGCGAGGAGGTGCAGTTTCTCCTGGGTGACAAGCTCATCGGCTCCGCCAGGAGCGCGGGCGACGGCATCGCCGAGATCAAGCACCGGTTCGAGCAGCCCGGTTCATACGTGATTACGCTCCGGCTGAGCGAGCAGTCCGGCTACGCCGCCGAGCCGGCGCCCCTGCGGGCCGAGGTCTGCGACCCGAAGACCGAGTTCATCATCACCGACATCGACAACACCATCGCCGACGTCTCCTGGGCGAAGTTCACCACCACGAAGAACGAGGACGTCCCCGCCCTGCCCGGCTCGGTCGAGGTCCTGACCGACGCGGCCAAACGCTACAAGGTCGTGTACGTCACCGCGCGAGACGACGCCTTCATCAAGAAGACGAAGGACTGGCTCGAGCTGCGGAAGTTCCCGCCCGGCCCCGTCTTCTTCTGGGACTTTCTCGGGAAGCCGCTCTCCCACGCAAAGTACAAGACCAAAGAGATCGCAGCCATCAAGAAGAGCTTCCCCAACCTCGCCGCCGGGCTGGGCGACCGCGTGGGCGACGCCGAGGCTTACCTGGCCAACGGGATGAAGGCGATCATCATCAGCCCGAAGCGCGACGACGACCTGCCCAAAGAAGCCGTCTGGGTCAAGGACTGGCCGTCCGCCAGACAGGCGCTGCTGCCCAAGGAATAGACGCGCGATCCGGGCGTGCTCTCCCATGCGGTCGGGTTCTTCCCGACTTGCCGGGCAAAACCGGGGGCACTCGCGCTTGGGGAATGTCAAATCATAAAATCCAAATAGCAGTTCAAGCTCCAAATCCCAATGTCAAACCCGTGCTGCGGAGCGGTAAGCGGAGTGCCACTCCGAACATCAATGGTGTTCACATTTGGGCTTTGACATTTGACTGAAGATGCGCCGCTTGACGCGCGGCGGGCGGATATGGCACAATGCCGCCGGAGGGGCGGATGGGCAAGGACGCATCAGACCTGATTTCGCGTTGTCTGGCCGGGGACGAGGCCGCGTGCGAGTCGCTGTATGACGAGCACGCCGGACGGGTGAAGGCGTATTTCCTGCGGTGCGCGTTCTCGGGCGCCGACGCCGACGATCTGACGCAGGAGGTGTTTGCCCGGGCGTTCCGGTCACTGCACACGTTCGACCCCGGCCGCGGGTCGTTTGCCACCTGGGTTGCGGCCATCGCCAGGAACGTTGCGCGGAGAAACTACCCGCGCCAGTCGAGACCGGAGGACTTTGACCCGGAACTCGCCGAGGCGCTGTTCGCCGTGGACGATCCCCCAGGCAAGCGCGCCGAAACGCGAGAGGAGCTCGACGCTCTGACCCAGTGCATCGACGCGCTGCCTCCCGAACTTGCGAAGATGGTTCACCTGCGGTACGTGCAGGGCCAGACCACACGGGGCATCGCGGCGGCGACCGGGATGGCCGAGGCGACCGTGCGGCTGCGCCTGCAGAAGACAGCCGATCTGATCGAGCAGTGCCTGGAGGCGAAGGGCTTCCTCGACTAGAAGCCTGCTCAAGCCGCCGGTCCGAGGATATGATATGATAGAGGTGCACGATGAGCGAAGAACCAAGGCCCGCACGTGAGCGGACGCAGAAGCTGCTGAGGGTGTGGGGCGCGGAGGAGGCGGCGCGGCAGTCGCATCCGACGCCGCTGAATGCAATGGTCCTGGAACAAGCCGAGCCTCGCGCGAGGGTCCCGGCGGGCGGCCGGTGGTGGCCGCTGGCGGCGGGGCTGGTCCTTTTCGTCGGCGCGCTGGCATTGGTGGCTTATGACCAGATCAGGGTTCGCCAGCCCGCGGCCGTGGCCGGCAGGCGGGCCGAGGAGGAAATGGCCCGCCTCAATACGCGCGCGGAGGAAAGCGCCTGGCAAGCGCAGGAAAGCCGGGCCGCTCTGGAGGCGCGCGAGGCCGAGAGCAAGGCCCTGCAGGGGCGGCTGGCCGAGGCGGCGCTCAGTCTCGAGCAGGCCCGCTCGGACCAGACCCGGCTCCAGACCGAGAAGGAACGGCTCGCCGAGAAGATTACAGGGCTGGAAAGGGAGGCCGCGGGGCTGACCGACCGGTTCGGCGCGCAGCTTGGTGAAGCGGAGAAGCAGCTGGCGGCAAAGCAGGACGCCCTCGATAAGGCCGCGGCGGAACTGACGAAGACCCAAGGTGAGATCGACCGCCTGACCGGTGAGCTTGCCCGGGCCGCGGCCGTTCAGCAGGGGCTCCGCGACCAGCTCGAGGCGTCGCAGGCGGCTGCCCGCGCTTCGGAGGCCCGCGTGGCCGCGCTCCAGGCCGAGCAGGAGACCGCGCGGGGGCTGCTTCGCGGCCGGTACCTGAGTTCGGCCGCGCCGGGCGAGACCGGTCTCCTGGCGTGTCAGATTGCCGCCGAAAAAAATGAGCTGGTGCGCCGGTACGCCCAACTGCGGGGAACGATCCAAAGCGCGGAAGCCCGCGCGGTGTGCGACCGGCTGGAGACGCTGCTGACCCAACTGAACATGCTCGATACGCGGAACGCGGAACAGGTGACCGCGTTCCTGGCCTTGCTGCAGCGGACGGCCCCGGGCGCACAGGCTTCGAAGCTCCTCTCCTCCGGGCCGCTGGATCCGCCCGTGCGGCAGTGGCTCATCGAGACCCAACTGGTGCTGTCAGGAGGTTGACGTGACCAGGCTTACGTTGCGTCTATTGCTGACCGGCGTTCTTCTGGCCGGTGCCGGGTGCTCCGCCGTCAGCGTTGAAAGCCGAGCGAGCAGGATCGCCCGGGATCTGGAACAGGCGCAACAGGCGCGGAAAGCCGCCGAAAAGCTCAGTACGGGCCTCGAACTCGCCGCCGATGGCAAATACCAGGAAGCGATCAACGCCCTATTCCCCCTCGTCCGCCAGTTCGACTCCCTGGGCGACCGGGCCCGCGCGGCAGCCGCCGTTTTCTGGACCGCGTATTGCCACGAGAAACTCGACCGCTGGGCCGACGCCGAGAGCTTCTATCAGATGACCGTGACCAAGTATGCCGGCACCCCGGCGGCCCGCGAAGCAGCCGACCGCCTGGCGCAGCGGCTACAACATCCGATGCCGTGACCACGTTCCGAGACCCCCGTTCAGGAGGAGACATGTCCGAGCGACTGGTGAGACTGAACCCGAATCTGCGGCCGATTCTGACCGCTCCGTATCCGTTCGACGTGGTCGACGCGAACAAGAAGAAGGCCCTGGCCTTGTTTCCGCCGGGATACGTGGTCGACTTCGGGATCGGCGACCCGACGGACCCGATGCCGCAGGTGGTCCGGTCGAGGATGGCCGAGGCGGTCGAGGAGCTCAAGTGCTCGGGCTATCCGGCGGCGGTGGGGAGTGCGGACTATCTCGACTCCATCGCCGGGGCGCTCAAGCGCCGCTTCAGCGTCGCTGTCTCGACCGGCCAGATCTGCGCGACGTACGGGGCGAAGTACGCGTCGTTCCACATGCCCTGGTACTTCGTGACGCCCGGGGCGGGCGAGGTGTGCATCATGCCGAACCCGGGCTATCCGCCCTATGCCGACGGCACGCGGCTGGCCGGGGGCGAGCCGTTTTTCCTGAACATCTCCGAAGCGAACGGGTTCATGCCGGACCTCGCCGAGATCCCGTCCGACGTGGCGAAGCGGGCCCGCATCTTCTTCCTCAACTCGCCGCATTCGCCGACCGGCCAGGTGTGCCCGCTCGAGAAGATGCGCGAGGTGGTCCGGTTCTGCCTCGATCACGATATCGTGCTGGTGTCGGACGAGTGCTACTCCGAGCTCTACTTCGCCGACCCGCCGCACAGCGTGCTGGAGATTCCGGAATCGGAGAAGTGCGCAATCGTGCTCAACTCGCTCTCGAAGCGGAGCATGATGACGTCGTGCGCCGTGGGGTTCCTCGTCTCGCGGAATCCGGGGCTTCTGAACCCGATCAAGTCGATCACGCGCAAGTCGGTGCAAGGGGTGGCGAACGTGATCCAGGCCGGCGCCGCGGCCGGGCTGCGCGATGACGCGCACACCGGGGAGATGCGTGCGGTGTACCGCGAGCGGCTGGACGCGATCGCGCCCGCACTGCGGGCCGTCGGCTGCACGCCGGTCCCGCCCAAGGGCACGTTCTTCCTGTGGGTCAAGGTGCCCAGCGGCCAGACGCCGCTCGGGTTCTCCGAGTGGCTCCTGTTCAAGAAGGGCATCAACTGCGTGCCGGGGAACCTCGTGAGCCAGGACTGGAACGGTGTCAACCCCGGCGACGCGTTCGTCCGGTTCGCCCTGGTTCCGCCGATTGACAAGGTCCGCGAGGCAGCGGAACGCCTGCGGGCCGGGTGACAACCTGTGCCCGAGGAAGACCAACCACGGTTCTCGGCCCGGATGCTGCTCCGCCTGATGGGGGAGTATCGGCCGGACCGCTCCCTGGCCGTGCTCACGGGGGTCATCGCCGTAGCGACGGCCCTGGCCGAGTTGTTGCCGTCGCTGTTCACGCGGAACGCCATCAACCACATCGAGAATCGCCGGCGCGCGCGTGGCCCGCGCCTTCGTACAGGAACAGGCGGAGACCGCCAAGTTCGCCCGGCACGCCGACGACTACGTGCGTGATCTTCGTATCCTTCGTGGTGAAATATCCGGCCTAGCGGCCGGAATCGGTGCGGACGGGGAATCGGATGGTGAAGCGGGAGGTCTTGCCGAGAGTGGATTGCGCGGTCAGCTCGCCGCCCGTTCTCTGGACCGCGGCCCTTGCGGCCACCAGTCCAAGAGGCCAGGACGCGTTCACCTGGTCGCGGCCCCTGCCGCCCTCGCTGGTCTCCGGGCCCGGCACGGGTCCGGAGACGTCGCCGACATACGCCGATTCCGGTTCGCACACAGTGATCGCCAGATGCTCCCGTTCCGGCCGGACGGAGATCTCCAGTGCGGCGCCGTCCGAAATCTGATCGAGTGCGCGATGGAGAAGCTCGATGAGGATCGGCTCCACCGCGATGTCGGTCTGCACTCTCGGCAAGCTCCCGCTGGTTCGTTTGATCCGGGCGCCACGCGCCCGCGCCCTGTGGGCGCAGAGGAGCACGGCCCGATCGATGACCGGCTCCAGGTCAGCCTGATATGTGCGCCTGCCCGCGAGCGCGCCCTCGAAGAAGGCGGTTTGAAATGCGCGGGTCAGTTCGGCGATCTTCTGGCCGTACTCGGCGCACTCGTCCAGCGCCCGGCGAAGCTCGTCCGCGCTGTCGGCCGAGCGGGCGCCGGTTGCCACGCCCACGACCCCCACGAGCAGCGAGTTGATCTCGTGCGTCAGGTCCCGTGCGACCCGGCCCGCCAGGGCATGACGGGCCAGTTCCTCGAGATCCTGTTCGTTCGTGCCGCCCACGTCATCCTCCTGCGTACACAGGAAGAATACGCCAGTATGTGGGCCGCGTCAAAACCCAGCCGCTAAAACGCCCTTTTCACTGAAGGGTGGGGTTTAGTGCGTCCAAGAATAGCCGGCCCGACGAGAAACGCAGAGGATCAGAAACTCAGGGGATTGACTCTTTCGGCTCGCGCTCCTATCCTGTCCGCGGTCCCGGCGGCTGTCGCGAAGGCATTCGAGAACCGTAACAAAGGTGTGACAGGATGAAGAAGGGGCGCAAGTTGCGCGTGGCGTTCATCGGCTGCGGCGGGATTTCCGGCGTGCACGCGGGCCCGCTTTCCCAGGACAAACGGGTCGAGATCACGAAGCTCGCCGACACGTCGCCGAAAATGCTCAAGCGCTTCAAGGAGCGCTTCCCGGCGCTCGCGGGCCTGCCGGAGTACGGCGACTACCGTGACGTGCTGGACGACGTGGACGCGGTCACGATCCAGACGCCTCACACGCTGCACTACCCGCAGATCATGGCCGCGCTCGACGCGGGCTGCCACGTGCTTTGCGAGAAGCCGCTCGTCTGCAAGACGGCCCACGCCCGCAAGGTCATCGCGAAGGTCAGGCAGACCGGTCTCAAGCTCCAGGTCGCCTACCAGAGGAGGACGGACCCGGCCTACAACTACATCCGGGACCAGATCCGTTCAGGCGGGATCGGGAAGCTGGGATTCCTTTCCGTGGTGCTCTGCCAGGAGTGGAAGCACCTGACGAAGGGCTCCTGGCGGCAGGACCCGGCGCTGTCCGGCGGCGGCCAGGTCAACGACTCCGGCAGCCACATCGTCGACATGCTCCTCTGGATGGCGAACCAGAAGCCGGTGTGCGTCACGGCGTTCTCCGACAACCGCGGCACCAGGGTCGACATCGACACCGCCATCAGCGTCCAGTTCGACAAGGGCGCCCTGGCCTCCATCTCCGTCATCGGGAACGCCAGGCGCTGGGACGAGCGGTGGTTCATCTCAGGCTCCGAGGCCATGCTCCTCATCGACAACGGCCTTAAGCGGATCGACGGGTACGGCAGCGCTCCGAAGGACATGGTCGTGCCGAAGAAGAGCTTCAAGCCGGTCAGCATCAACTGGGTCGACGCGATCTATGGAAAGGCCAGGCTGATGTCGCCGCCGAGCGGGGTGCTTAACGTCGTGCGCCTGACGGAGGCCATCTGGAAGTCCGCCGCCTCAGGCGGGAAGCCCGTGCGCATTCCGCGGGCCTGGCGGCCGCCACCACACAACTGCAGAGGCTGAGAGTCGCACTCCCGCAAGAGAACTTGCGACGAACCATCATCCGTATTTTTTCGGGCGCTTCTCGCAAACTACCATCTGTAGCTCGGGGGCGTGATTCTCAAGAGGATAGCAGGAGAGGTCTTCCACTTCTTCATTCCCCCACTGAACCCATCCCCTGCGTGGGTGCCGAGCAAAGAGCTCAAGGTACGGGCCTGGCGAGCAGGCTTCGATGATCTCGTACATCTCGTCTGGTTTTCGGGAATGTTCGCGCTTCCGCGTCTCGACCATGTTGACTTGAGTGCGGCCGCGCTTCAAGGTTCTCATTCTGCCGCGAACGCCGAACAGCAAGAGTTCGGTAACGTTTCGAAAGTAGAACCCAACCCCACGTCCATCAGGACCGCCATCTTTCCGTACTTTGTACCAGACGATGTTCGTCTTGTACGAGAAGCCCCAACGCCTCATTACTTCCAAACCCTCGGCAACAAGAGCATTGGGAACCCAAAGGTAAAGGTGCGCTTCCGCGGCCGACAACCGGCTTACTGGAAGTTCCAGAATCTCCTCCAGTGTCATCGTCGGGTAACGAAGAAGTCGCTGATGCTCTGGAGCCATTTTACCAGTGCGGTTTTGGAATCGCCAAGGCGGATCGGCATATATTGTGGAAAATGGACCGCGGACCTTTCGCGCGAGATCCTCTGTCGCCGATTTCTGAGGGAAGTTAAATATCTTCGACATACAAGGAACTCCTTATGCCGAAAACAAGCAATGGGCATCCTGCTCCACCGCCTCCCTGGATGCGAGGGAGCAGCTTTGACATATGCGTGGTTGAGGAGCCGTAAGACGAACCCCTTCCCAAAGAGTCGAAGACCTCCTGCAGCTCATCACACCTCGTTATAATAACCCCAACCGAGATAGCCCTCAGGTCGAAAAGGAGCCGGAAGTTGTTCAGGTCACGGTCAAAGAATGGATCTTTGTTGTTCCATTCGATTTCCAATGCTATCCGGTTTTTCAGACAGTCAACCATATGCGTGGGCGAGTTCATGACATCCTCGTCCACGGTGATGCTGGTTTGGAACCTCTTCTCTTTCCACCCTTTCTTGCCCAGTTCTTTGTCGATCCATTCGGCGACTTTCGATTTCCTGCCGCCCCCAACGTTTATATGGCTTTTTCGAAGTCTGAATCGCCCAAGCACATCACATATGTCGCCATACTCTCCTGGAAAGTCTTGCCTCAGAATAGCGCACGCATGCCGGCATTGGTAAATCTCGTAGTTTTGCGCCAGGAATTTGGGAAATTCAACTGAAGCCATTTCTCAATTCACACGCACACTCGTGATCAGGTTTCGCAGACGGCCAACAGGACCGCTTCGAGAGTATCATGCACTCTGGCAGGTAAAGAGTCAAACATCTTTTGTCTCCACGCGCTCCCCGTATTCCAGCATTGAAACCCCGCCCGATTTGGCGTAACATGAAGATCGTCATGCATCTCGGCTTCTCTTGGTCCTGAAGGAGGCTGAATGTCCAGGAAGGCGGCGTCTCAATCCATGGTTTCGAGAAAGATCATCGAGTCGGCGGCGGCCATCCGCCAGGGCATCCTGCGGCGGAAGAAGCCGTCGATCCGAATCCCCATCCGCTCGCTCTCGAACGTCCGGTATACGCCGAAGACCGGGTACTTCGAGCTCAGGGGGAACAGCAAGACGCGGACACTCACGGTCAACACGGTGAAGAGCTTCGCCCAGACACTGCGGATGATCGAGTTCTCCAAGCAGCTCGTGGACACCGACGACATCGCGACCAAGCGGGAAGCGTACTACGTGTCGAAGAACTGGGACGTGGCGCGGTTCCAGGAGCAACCCGAGTCCGACACGGTGATGGATGACATCGAGGCGATGTACGAGGTGAACCGCGAGCAGCTCGGGTTCATCCCCGAGGAGAAGGGCGGCGCGGTCACCGGGAACCTGATCGTGATCGACAAGGAGCAGCGGTCCGGCAAGCAGATCAAGATCGACTGCTCGCGGTTCGGGAGCGGGGCGTACTCGATCCCGATCTCGGTCGAGGACCTGAAGTTCGAGACGACGGCGAAGTTCATCCTCGCAATCGAGACGGCGGGCGCGTTTCAGCGGCTCGTGAAGCAGGACTACTGGCGGACGGCGAACTGCGTCCTGATTGCGATGGGCGGCGTGCCGACCCGGGCGTGCCGGCGGTTCATCCGCCGCATCGCCGAGGAGCACCGGCTGCCCGTCTATGTCTTCTGCGACTGCGACCCGTACGGCTTCACCAACATCTACCGCACGCTCAAGGTCGGCAGCGGCAACGCGGCGCACATCAACAAGTATTTCTGCGTGCCGAACGCCCGGTACCTGGGCGTCACGGTCGGCGACGTCGAGAAGTACGACCTGCCGACGCACCCGCTGCAGGAGATCGACAAGAAGCGCGCCCAGGACGCCCTCCGCAACGACCCGTTCGTCAGGCATCACAAGGAGTGGCAGGCCGAACTCGAGCGGATGATCAAGCTGGGCGTGCGCGCCGAACAGCAGGCGTTCGCGAAGTACGGCCTGCCGTTTGTGACCGACAAATACCTGCCGGAAAAGCTCCGGCACCCGGAGAAGTTCCTGCCGTGACCGAGCAGGCGATGTATCTGTACGTGCTGCTGCCGCTGCTCGCGTATTCGCTCGGAGCGGTGCCGTTCGGCCTGATCCTGTGCCTGATTATCAAGGGCGTGGACATCCGAGAGCACGGGAGCCGGAACATCGGGGCGACGAACGCGGGCAGGGTGTGCGGGTGGCCGTTCTTTGCCGCGGCGTTCCTGCTGGATTTCGCGAAGGGCCTGGCACCGGTGCTGATCGGAGCCGCGGTCATCCGCTTGCTTCGGGCGGACGGGAACGCCGACGCGCTGTTGATTCTGTACGGGGCGCTGGCGATCGTCGGCCACACGTTTCCCGCGTACCTGCGCTTCAGGGGCGGCAAGGCGGTGGCGACGAGCTTCGGCGTGTTCGTCGGGCTGGCGCCGGCCGCCGCGCTGATCGCGTTCGGCGTGTGGGCGGTGTTGTTTCTCGCGTTCCGGTACGTGTCGCTAGCGTCGATGGTGGGGGCGGTGGCGGCGCCGGCCGCGTACGCCGTGCAGTACGGGAGCGATCTCCGGGGGCATTTGCCCGTGCTCCTGTTCGCAGCCGTGATTGCGGTGCTGGTGGTGGTGCGGCACCGGGCGAACATCCGGCGGCTGCTGAACGGAACGGAGAGCCGGGTTCGGCTGTGCAAGAAGGCGGGTTGACAACCCGCCCGGCGCCCTGTAGCATCCGAACATGCGAATTCTGCTGACCAACGATGATGGGATTTTTGCGCCGGGACTGGCGGCGCTGCGGAAACGTGCGGCGGAGCTGGGCGAGGTACACGTGGTCGCGCCCGAGGCGGAGCAGAGCGGGGCGTCGCACTCGTTCAACCTGCTCGCGCCGGTCGCCGTGAAGGCGGCTCACGAGGATGGCCGGTTCATCGGGTACATGGTGCGCGGTACGCCGGTCGACTGCGTGAAGGTGGCGGTGGGCGTGCTGCTCACGGAGCGGCCGGATGTCATCATCTCGGGCATCAACAATCGGGCGAACTTCGGCATCAGCGTGCTTTACTCGGGGACGGTGGCCGCGGCCATCGAGGGGGCGCTCCTCGGCATCCATTCCATCGCGATCTCGATCGCGGATGGTGAGCGGCGGGATCTGGATTACGCGGCGCAAGTGGCGGCCGACCTGGCCCGCGAGGTGATGGAGAAGCCGCGGCCGAAGCTGGTGCTGCTGAACGTGAACGTGCCCGGGCTGCCGCGCAACGAGATCAAGGGGGTGAAGTGGATCCGCCATAACGTGGCGCCGTACACCGAGAGCTTCCGCCACGTGCTGAGCGAAGAGGGCTGGAAGCATTATCAGCTCCAGGGGATTCACTGCCCGCAGGCGCGCGCGCCGGGCGACGACATCCAGGCGCTGCTCGATGGCTACGTCACGATCACTCCGCTCAGGATCGATTTCACCGACCACGAAGAGCTCGCCGAGCGGCAGACCTGAACAAGTCGCTCGCGTCTGACGTGTCTGACAGGTCCGGCAAGTCCGACAAGTCCTATTGGACAGCCGCCGTCTTTTTGCGTAAGATGGTCTCCCGATGGCAAAGTTCCAAGAGTACGAATCCGCCGGCGGGCGCGAGTTTGAGCTGGACCCGTTCCAGCAGGAGGCGGTCGACGCGATCGACGCGGGCCATTCGGTCCTGGTGGCGGCGCCGACCGGTGCTGGCAAGACGGTCATCGCCGAATATGCGGTCGAGCTGGCGCTGAAGCGCGGGGAGCGGGTGATCTACACGGCGCCGATCAAGGCGCTGAGCAACCAGAAATTCCGCGATTTCCGTTCCCGGTTTGGCGACCAGGTCGGCATCATGACCGGGGACGTGACCATCAACGGAACGGCGCCCGCCCTGATCATGACCACGGAGATTTTCCGGAACGCCCTGTTCGCGGAGTCGGGCCGGTTCAACGACACGAAGTTCCTGATCTTCGACGAGGTGCACTACATCAACGACCTGGAGCGGGGGACGGTGTGGGAGGAGAGCATCATTTTCGCGCCTGCGGGGATCCAGTTCGTGTGCCTGAGCGCGACGATGCCGAACGTGGGCGAGCTGGCGGAGTGGATCTCGGAGGTGCGCGGCTCGCCGGTGCAGGTGGTGCGCGAGGCGCGCCGGCCGGTGCCCCTGCGGCACCACGTGTGCTGCGACGGTCGGATCGTGCCGCTCAACCAGCTCGAGCGGGCGATGCGGGTCTGTTCCTCCCGCCTGAAGCAGCGGCAGCACGGGCGGCGGGACTCGCCGGCCCGCGTCAGCCGCCAGCGTCGCAGCGCGGCGGCGAACAGCACCGTCATCGACATCCTCGAAGCCGAGGACCAGCTCCCGTGTATTTTCTTCTGCTTCAGCCGCGCGGCCTGCGAGACGAACGCTTGGAACGCGGGGGCCCGCGAGCTGCTTACCGACGAGGAGCGTCTCCGTGTCGAGATGCTCTACCGGGACCTGTGCGCGCGGTACGACATCGGGGAGGACCGGCTGGCCCGGGAGTTGGAGCGGCTGGTCACCCGGGGCATCGCGTATCACCACGCGGGCATGCTGCCGACGATCAAGGAGATTGTCGAGCGGCTGTTCTCCTCGGGGTACATCAAGCTGCTTTTCACGACGGAGACGTTCGCGGTCGGGATCAACATGCCGGCGCGGACGGTGGCGTTCGAGTCGCTGCGGAAGTTCGACGGAGTGAGCTTCGGGTACATGGAGAGCCGGGAGTATCACCAGATGTCCGGGCGGGCCGGTCGCCGCGGGATGGACAAGGCCGGGCAGGTGTACGTGGTCGTGGACGGGGAGGAGGACGATGCGCGCGGCGTCGGGCGGGTGCTGACGGGCGAGATCGAGCGGATCCAGAGCCGGTTCGAACTGGCATACTCGACGATCCTCAATCTGTATTCGCGGGTGGGCGAGGCGGTGGACGAGGCGTGCGCGAACAGCTTCGCAACGTTTCTGCGGCGTCACCATCACCGGCCGGACATCTCGCCGATGGACGAGAAGAAGATCGCTCGCAAGAAGCTCGCGGTGCTGCACGACCTGGACTACCTGGGCTCGGAGGGCCTGAGACGGAAGGGGCGGATCGCGGCCAGGATCAACGGGTATGAGCTGATCGTGACGGAGATGTACGCGGCGGGGCTGTTCGAGGAGCTGGACGAGGATCAGCTGAACGTGCTGATGACGGCGGTGGTGTACGAGGCGCGGCGGCGGTCTGCGCCGCGGCGGCTTCCGAGAAAGATATTGCGGCCTGTCATGGAGCCGGCGTTCGAGTGCGTCCGGGCGATCCGGGCCGCCGAAAAGAACTACCGCCTGGACGACCTGACGAAGCTGCCGGACTTCGGCCTGAGCCTGGCCACGCACAACTGGAGCCGGGGCTGCGAGTTCGCGGAGATGGAGAAGATGACAGACGTGGGCCCGGGCGACGTGGTCCGAAACTTCCGCCTGGCCGTCCAGCTGATGCGGCAGACGATCAAGGCCGTCGAGGGCGACGAGCGCGCAGCCGAGAAGTTCCGCGGCGCGATCCGGCGGCTGAACCGGGACTTGGTCGACGCGGAACGGCAGCTGCGGGTGGAGTGATCTGCCCAGCCGCCGCGAAGATCCCGGTGGCCCGTCTGTCGCCCGCAACCCCGCGCTCGATTCCCTGCCTGCCTGTTCCTTTGCTTGACCCGTCCCGCCGCTGATGATACGATGGGCGAGGTAGTAGTGGAGAACACGGCTATGAAGAAACTGTGTCCCGGCATGGCGTTGCTGGTATTGCTGCTGGGCGGCTGTGCGTTCCGGAATCCAAGGAACACGCCGCTGCTCACGACGCTGGACAAGCACGTGGCCCCGCGGACGGTGGCGGCCAAGGTCGCGCTCGGGCTGGTGTTCGTGCCAGCCGGGGTGACGGCCGGCGTCCTGGACATCGCGGCTGTCCACCCGGCGCATTCGATCGTGCTGGGGGCGGAGGACACGTGGAAGGCGGTGTGGGCGGAGCCGTCCGGGGGATTCGTTGAACAATCGCTGATGTTTCTGCCCAAGGCGGCGGTCACGCCCGTGGCCTTCGCGTTCTGCTGGCTGGGGGAGAGCCTGTTCGACCTGAGGCCCGAGGAGGCCGGGGGAGGCCAACAATGAAGCGCTTGCTGCTGATCGGCTGTGCGGCTCTTGTGTGCTGCTCGTGCGCGTTCACGAATCCGCGCAACCGGCCGCTGATGAACTGGTGCGAGCGCCACCTGGTGCCGGAGAGCACGGCGGGGAAGGCGGTCACAGCGCCTGTCGTCCTGCCCGTGTGCCTGGCCGCGGGGGTGCTGGACACGGTGGTGGTGCATCCGGTGATGGTGGCCGACCAGGCGTGGTACGACACGGATTCGGTGCTGTGGGGGCCGACGGGGCGGGGGTACGTGACCGAGTGCGCCCTGTTGCCGCTGCGGGCGGCATTCACAGCCCCGCTATGGGCGTTGGACTTCACAGGCCGCGTGCTGTTTGACGTCCCGAGATGGCCGCCGTCGCCGGAGCGACTGGGGCGGCAGTTGAGGCACGGCGGCCCCGAGGCCCGGCTGCTGGCGGCGAAGGGGATCCACTGGCAGTCCTATCAAGGCAAGGACGCGGAAGCCGCGACGGACGTGATGTTGGACGCGTGCCGAGCCCATGCGGCGGACGTGCCGTTCTGCGAGGCGGTGATCGAGCGGCTGCCGTGCCCGTTGACGGACCGCGCGCAGGCGTACCTGGCGGGGGTGGCGGGCGGGCAGAACGGGCGCCTGGCGGCGATGGCTCTGAAGCGCCTGTTCCTGGATACAAGACCCGCCGCTTCTTACTCCGGCCCGGCGGGAAGGGAGGCGGACGCCGCGGAGGCCGCGCAGATCGCCCGGGCGGCCGATCGCCTTGCGCGGGTGTACGACGATCTGGTGAAAACCGGGAACCACGAAGCAGAGGTGTGTCTGGCATACCTGGTGGGTATGAACTGCCGGTGGCCGGGCCCGCAGGCGCTGGGGCTGTATATCGTGCGTTCGCTGGCGCAGCGGGGTTGGCCGGACTACGCGGAGGGCGTGTCGTTTCTTATCCAGAAGCAAGCCCTGTTCTACAGTCAGACCGCGTGGATCGACGCAGTGGCTTACGAATGGCGGGCGCTGCGGGTGAACGCCGGCTGGATCCGTGCGGCGGACGAGGCGGTGGCCCGCCGCCGGGCCGGTGGGCCGGCAAGAACGGAGGAGTTGCTGCGGCAGCAGGATGAGATCCTGGGCCAGTTGAGGGGGGCACGGCCGGGCGAGGCGGTGAAGCTGCGGCAACTGTCGGAGCAATTGGTTCACATCAAGACGATCATCGACGCGGAAGAGGTGGCGGGCCGGTTGTTGACAGGGCCGGACGGTGACCTGAAGCTGTTCACGAGCCAGGACCCGTTCGAGGTGTTGAGCGCAAAGGGCAAGCAGCCGTGAGTGGAACCTTGCAGCCTCCGGCAGTTGAGGGCTCGTGGCGGCTGGTGGCCGCGGGGGCGTTCACGGGCATGGCGACCGGCGGCTTCGTCGCTTCGGTGATGGTGCGATTCCTCGGGTCCGGCGGTTCGTTCGCGCCGACCTACGAGGGGCCGGCCGCGCTGGTGGCGGGGATGGGCGTCTGGCTGTTCTGCCCGCAACGGAGCATCGGCGGGGCGCTGGCGGGTGCCGGTGCGGCCGTGGTGGCCATGATCCTTGGCGACTTGTTCCGGGCGATGTCGCTTCTTGATCCGGCCGGCTGGCGGGTGGCGCCCGCACTGGTGGCGGCGTCGTTCCGCGAGGGTTCGTGGACAAAGCTGGTGCGATATGCGTTCGGGGCGTACGTGGGCTGGTACCTGGGGTACCATGGGCGGGCGGGCTGGCGCAAGGCGCCGCCGGGAGAGGGGGACTGAACCATGTTTGACGCGCACGGGAAGATGATCGCGGCGCTGGTTGCGGCGCTGATTGCAGGCACAGGGTGCCGGGCCCTGTGGCCGTTTGGGCGGAGGCCGGTGTTCGACGAGATGTCGTCCCTTGAGGCAAAGCAGATGCTGAACGCCGCGCGGGACCTTCTGTACACGAACCGGCCCGAGGACCGGGACGAGGCGATTCGTCTGGCTGACTCGGTGGTCCGGGACTGCTCGGACGCACAGATGAAGTGGAGCGGACTGCTCGTAAAGGCCGCCGCGCATCAGCGTGCGGGGAACCACAAGGAAGCGGCGGAGGCGGCGGAGGCGGGGGTGACCATGATTCTTGCGAAGCCCGGACCGATCGGCGATTCCTCTCTCCGGGCGGTGAAGCTGTTCCTGCGCCGGTATGTTGAGAGCGCGGTATCGGTGGAGCCGCAGGAGACGGTGCTCGACCAGCTGAGCGCGTGGCGGGGGGAACTGGGTGCCCGGCTTAGTTCCTCGAGCGGCGGCGCGGACAGCGTTCGCTCAGTTGACAAGGAACTTGCCATGCTGAGAGAGATGGCGGCCGCGTACTATTCGGCAGGAAAGCCCGAGGTCGCGGTGCGGCAGCTGCTTCAGCAGTTTGTCGTGCTGTTCAATACACGGAACAAGGGCGATATCGAGAAGCTTCTTGTTCCGGGCTCTCGCCCGGCCATGGCCGTGGCCGAGAAGGGGGTGACCGCGCTGGTGTCAAGACCGGCGGAGAGCCTACGCCTGGCGAGCGGTGTCCGCCTGGACGCTCAGCCGGCGGCTTCGGGCGGCGCTGTGACGGCCACTTGCGAGATGGTGACGGTGTCGCCCGCAGGATGGGCTGAGCTGATTCCGATGGTTCGGTTTGACCTGGTTCCCGGCCCGTCGGGGACCTGGCTGATCAAAGACATCAGCAACTTGTAGAAACACATGGCCACGCCCAAGAATGAGCCCGCGCCTCCTTCAGCGGCGGAGGAGCTGTCTCGGCTTACCGAGCAGCACCTGCCGGAGCTAGTTGCCTATTGCCGCCGCGAGATTCTGGCCCGGCCCCGACTCCAGCGTGTGGTGGAGCAGCTCCGCATCGCCGACTCGGACGACTGGCTGCAGCAGGCCGTGACGCTGTTCCGCATGTGCCCGGTGACCTATTCGCCGGCGGTCGAGTGGCACGACGAGGTGGGGGGCCTGAGCTTCACGGCCGGCCTGAGCGTTTCCGACGCGAACGACTGCCTCTGCATTCTGCGCGATGCTATGATCGACATGGTCTGGCGGGCTCAGCGCGCCAGCGAAGTCGGCGCCGACGATGTCCCCCCGCTTGTCCGTCTGGTGTTGCAGGCGTTTGACTGCTCCCTTGACGCGCAAGCGTCGGCGTACGTGCGGGAGAGTCAGCGACACCTGAGCGAGGTGAATCGGCGCCTGGAGCTCCGCCAGCACATGTTCGAGCGCGACCTCGCTTTAGCGAAGCTCGTGCAGCAGCAGTTCATCCCAAAGAACTTTGACTCCCCTTCGTTTCGGGCGGAGGTCCGTTATGTTCCAACGACGAGTGTGGGCGGCGATCATGCCGGCATATTCCCCGTCTCTGACCACGTCATCTATGTGACGATCTGCGACGTGACCGGGCATGGGATCGCATCGGCCCTCGCGGCGGAGGTGGTTAGCTCTCAGCTTCGGCCATTATTGCATCGTCAGATAGACCACCAGTTTCAGTATGCGGTCGAGCCTCTTTCTGTGGTAAGAGAGCTCAACGCGCTCTTCTACAAGGAGTTTCAGCCGCTCGGAATGCTCCTGTCGTTTTTTATTGCGCTTGTCGACTCCAAGGCTGGGACACTGACTTATTCCGGTGCCGGTCATCCTCCCCCAATTCTTCAATATTGCAGCGAGCACAGAAGTATCGATCTTCGCTCGCAGAACATCATCCTTGGAGCCAGAGAGGACTGTGTGTTGGGTGATGGTCAGAATACCGTTCCCCTCCACCGCGGGGACCGTGTTCTTTTCTACACGGATGGGATAATGGAAGCTAATGATGGCAAAGGAAAGATGCTCGGGCTGAAAGGATTGCGAAGTCTTGTTGATGAGAACTACGAAACGCCATCGAAGGTTCTGGCGAACGAGGTTCTTTCAACTGCTAAACGCTACTATGGCGGCCGATGGACAGATGATATGTCTCTTATTCTTCTAGATGTGTTGAAAAGCAATTCAGAGTAGAAACATACCGGTCTTATCTTCTCTTATCTTACCTTAATTATACATGATTATTCATAATCATAACGGTTTCGGGTTTGGGGACTAAAGGAGTATTGTGGGAGCAACACCTTGTGCTTCAAGAGGTAAGCGACCCGATGCGGGAGGGATTGAGTGTGTATGATATCAGCAACGTCGGGTGAACGCGGGGGGTAAAACCACGGGAGATCGAAAAGACATGGATTCATGCACAAGATATTCCCAACTTGTCCCCGACCTGCGCCCTGGAAAAGAAGGAGGCGGCGAACAGATTGTCCACATGATATTGTGGACGGGCCGGGGATAACCAGATGTTATTCTGTGGGCAGATGGTGGAAAGCATGCGGATGGACCGGGGATTGTCGGGGGAGAAAGGGAGCAGAAATCGGCGGCGGTAGCGGGAGGACACGGGCGATCTTCAGATACGACCGGCAAGAACTTTCTTGAGGAATGCTCCGGTATATGAGCCGGAGACGCGGGCGACCTGTTCGGGGGTTCCTTCGGCGATGATGCGGCCACCGGCGTCGCCGCCCTCGGGGCCCAGGTCGATGATCCAGTCGGCAGACTTGATGACGTCGAGGCTGTGTTCGATGACGATGACGGTGTTGCCGCGTGACACGAGGCGGTTGAGGACGTCGAGGAGCTTGCTAATATCGGCGAAGTGAAGCCCGGTGGTCGGTTCGTCCAGGATATAGAGTGTGCGGCCGGTGGCGCGCTTGCCGAGTTCGTAGGAGAGCTTGACGCGCTGGGCTTCGCCGCCGCTGAGCGTGGTGCTGGGCTGGCCAAGCCGGACGTAGTCCATGCCGACGTCGGCGAGTGTCTGAAGGATGCGCTTGAGTTTGGGGAAGTGCTCGAAGAACGCGACCGCCTGCTCAACGTTCATGTCGAGGACTTCGGCGATGTTCTTGCCGCGGTAGCGGATTTCGAGTGTTTCGCGGTTGTAGCGGGAGCCTTTGCACTCCTCGCACGGGACGAAGATATCGGGGAGGAAGTGCATCTCGATGCGCTTGGTGCCCTGGCCCTCGCAGGCTTCGCATCGGCCGCCCTTGACGTTGAAGCTGAAGCGGCCGGGCTTGTAGCCGCGGATCTTCGCGTCC
>CAYXNI010000008.1:0-20579 GCA_964466285.1 uncultured Planctomycetota bacterium
GCCGGGGAAATCGGTGCGGCCGATCCCGCCCGCGAACAGGGCGTCGCCGGAGAAGAGCATGCCCGCGACGTGCTCGGTTCCCGGCCAATACAGTGCGATGCCGCCCGGCGTGTGGCCCGGCAGGTGGAGAACGCGGAAGGCGCTCCCGCCCAGTGCGATCTCGTCACCCTCCGCGAGCAGGCGGTCCGCCGGGGGCGACTTGATCGGCACGCCGAAAAAGCCCGACAGGTTCTTCACGGGCGACGTGAGCATCTCGGCGTCCGCCGCGTGAATGCAGAGCTGGGCGGAGGGGTAGGCTTCCTTGAGCTCGCCGTTCGCCGCAATGTGGTCGCCGTGGCCGTGAGTGTTGACGATGAAGAGCGGCTCCCCGCTCATCATCCGCACCGACTCGATGATGATGTCGGCGTCGCCGCCTGGGTCGATGACCATCAGGTCGTCCGCCTCCTTGTCGGCGACGATGTAGCAGCAGGCCTGCATAGGCCCGACGGTCAGGATCTCGAGGTGCAGGGGGCGTTGCTTTTCTTCGAGGTCCACGCTCTTCTCCTGTTCTGGGCACCCGATGCCGCCACCATTGTCTGGACTTTCTTCCGAATTGCAACCCTTATCCGGCGCAGGGTCGACACGCTGAACGCGGGGAGAATCAGACACGCGGCACATGTCCCCGATCGTACTCGTCATCGTCTCGTCTTCGAGACGCGTCCTCATCGGCGTCGTCGCCGGCGTCGTCGCCGCTGTCACCTTTCGACGACGACGTGGACGAGCATACCGCCTCGTGCCTCCTTGAGTTACGGCAGCCGCCCTTTGCCCGCGATCAGAATACCGGCTCTCCGGCACATCGCACACAGGGTGATTGCTGCGCGAACCCAAAGTCGCCCCCAAGAACGATAGAGAAATCCTTAAGGTTTGCCCGCATTTGCGCCGATACTGCAAGTGTTCCCGCGACGGCATGGTTCCGCGCAGGATCGGGGTGTTCCTTCGCCGAGGCCGGCCATGGCAAAGGTCAGGCTGAACGATCTGCGGACGGTCCGCAAGGCGCTCCAGGCCAGCCAGCGTGAGCTGGCCCGGCTGCTGGGCGTGTCGGCCCGCGCGGTTCAGAGCTACGAGCAGGGCTGGCGGCCGACACCGGAGTATGTTCAGAAGCTGGCCGTTCTGTTTCTTTCGCTGAAATGGCAAACTCAGAACGGGAAGACCCCGGCATGCTGGAACCTGCGCGAGTGCAGGCCCCGCAAGCGGGCGGACTGCCCGGCCTATCAGTTCGGGAACGGCCGCTTCTGCTGGATGGTGAAGGGCGCCTGCTGCGAGGGAGAGAAGGAGTCCTGGGACGCGAAGCTTGCCCGATGCAATGCGTGCGACGCGATGAGACCGTGGCTCACCTACTGATCGGCGTTCCCGCGGCATCCTGACCTGTTTTTTCCTTTGCGCTGCGACAACCCCGGCTATAATCCCAGTTTAATGAGCTCTTCGAACGAACTGAGCGCGCGAAACCCGCACGTCCGCGAGGCGGCCAACCTGCTCCAGAAGAAGTTCCGCCGCCAGGCCGGCCGCATCCTGATCGAAGGCCTGCGCCTCGTCAGCGACGCACTCGACTCCGGCGCAAACGTCCTCGAAATCCTCTGCACGGCCACCTTCCTCGATTCGCCCGAGGGGCGCGGGTTCGAGCCGCGCGGCCTGCCGGTCACACGCATCTCAGAGGCGGCCGCCGCCAGGCTCTCGGACACCCGCACGCCGCAGGGCCTCTTCGCCGTCGTCCAGTTCTCCCTGCCCACACTCAGCGAAGTCGGCCTCGGCGTCGACGCTCTCGTCCTCGTCGCCGACGGCATCGCCGATCCCGGCAATCTCGGCACCATCATCCGTTCCGCCGCCGCGCTCGGGGCCGCCGCCGTCGTCGCCACCGGCGACTCGTGCGAACCGCTCAACCCAAAGACCGTCCGCGCGACCATGGGAGCCATCTTCCGGATCCCGGTCGTTGCCGACCTCCCGCTCGCCGATGCCGCTCGAGAGCTCAAGTCGCGCGGCCTGCAGATCGTGGCCGCGGTCGCGCGGCAGGGCAAGCCGCCATGGGAACTCGACCTTGACCGCCCGACCGCCCTGCTCATCGGCTCCGAGTCAGACGGCCTTTCGCCCGAAGCGGTCCGGATGTCCGACGCGCTCGCCACCATCCCAATGCACCGCGGCACCGAGTCATTGAACGCCGCCCTCGCGGCCGCCGCTATGCTCTATGAAGCCGCACGCCAGCGCCAAACCCTGGCATAGCGGCCTCGTCGCACCCCGCCTCCGCTTTGATTGACAACCCCCTCCCCCGTTCGTATCATATCGTCATGGATGACCATATCGCACCCGGAAGAGCGAACGGGCTCTCGCGGGTCCACCCCGTACACTCCCGTTGGTTCCTCGCCGTCCTCCTCTTCGCCTCGCCGCTCCTCGCCTGGGCGGGCGAACCGGACAAGCGGACGTCAGCCGTGCCGGAACAGCTTGTGCGAGCCGTCGAGCAATACGCGCTCGTCACGCCAACGCCCTTTGCCGGGCTGGAACGGCAGATGCTCGATCTCGTCAACGCCGACCGGGCCAAGCAGAAACTGCCTCCGTATACGTTCGACGCGACGCTGGCCGCTGTCGCACGCTCGCACAGCGCGGACATGCTCCAGAACCGATTCTTCGGCCACGAGTCCCCGACAACCGGGCTGGTGGCCGACCGCCTCTTCGCCGCACGCGTCCGCGCGACCGCCTGCGCCGAAAACGTGGCCATGCACGATTCGATCGAACAAGCCCAAGAGGGCCTCATGGCAAGCCCCGGACACCGCGCCAACATCCTCAGCGGCCAATACACCCACTGCGGAATCGGAATCGCCCGCGCCCCCAACGGCTCGCTCTACATC
Source organism: uncultured Planctomycetota bacterium (assembly GCA_964466285.1). Lineage (GTDB taxonomy): Bacteria > Planctomycetota > PUPC01 > PUPC01 > PUPC01 > CAYXNI01. The sequence goes on from CAYXNI010000008.1 coordinate 2,877, forward strand.
ACGCAGGTCTTCTCTTGCCCCGCTCCCGATGCGGACTTGTCAAACCTTCCGCAGCGCGTCATCGACCAGTTGAACGCACGCCGCCTCAAGGCCCGCCACGACCCAGTGAAGCTCAACCCTGCCCTGTGCCAGATCGCGGCGGACCATGCGGCGGCCATGGCGCGGACGGGCAAACAGGCCGACTTCGACCCAGCCGCCAAGGCAAGAGCGGCCGGCCTGACCTTCCGCCGGCTCGGCGCCGCCAGCATCATGACCTGGACCCCAATCGGAGACCTCTCGGCGGCCGAGCCACTCCTTCAGCCGCAGGTCCGGCAGATCGGCCTGGGCTTTGCCGATAACACAACACACAAGGAGCTCGGATACGGGATCGTCTGGGCGGCGGCCATCTTCACCAATGAATAACCCCATGACCGCCGAACCGCCCCCGGAGCCACATATGCCCCCATGCTGAACATACTCGACAAACTCCTCGCCCTCCTGCTCCTGCTCGGTTTCTCCGCCTTCGTCTCCGCCTCCGAGACCGCCCTCTTCTCCCTCTCCAGGCGCGACCTACGCCAGCTCGAGCTGGCACGCGGCCTCGTCCACGGCATCATCCTCAAGCTACGATCCGACCCCCAGGGCCTCCTCGCCACGGTCCTGTTTGGCAACATGCTCGTCAACGTGCTTTACTACAGCATGGCCACCATGGCCGCGATGGACGCGGCCGCGGCAGGCGCCCACGGTTCGGCCTACGCCATCGGCATCGGCTCCCTCATTGCGCTCATCATCTGCGGCGAAGTCATGCCAAAGGCCGTCGCCGTCACCATTCCGGTCAGGTTCTCGCGCTTCGCCGCCGTGCCGGTCTTCTTCCTGCGAAAAGTCCTTTACCCCGTCCGTCGTGTCCTCGGCGCCGTCCTGAAGGCCGTCGCCCTCCTCACCCGCGGCCGCGGCCGCGAGACCTACGTCACCCCGGAGGAACTCCAGCTCCTCATCCGCGCGACCGGCGAGCGCGGCCTTATCCCACTCACCGAAAGCGGAATGATGAGCGAAATCATGGAGTTCGCCCAAATCCGTGTCGCTGAGGTCATGGTGCCGCGCATCGACGTCGTCGCGTTCGAGGTCAACGGCGGCGTCGACGAGTTCCGCCGCATGATCGAGAAACACCCGGTCAACAGAGTCCCCATCTACGAACGCAACATCGACAACATCATCGGCATCGTCTATACCCGCGCCGTCCTCCTCTCCGATACCCCCGGCATCCGCCCGCACCTGCGGCCTGTTCCCATGTTCGTCCCGGAAGTCGCACGGATCGAACCCCTGCTCCGCCAGTTCCGCGAGCGCGGCTGCCAGTTCGCCGTCGCCGTCGACGAGTACGGCGGCTGGGCCGGCATCATCACCCTCGAAGACGTCGTCGAACAGATCGTCGGTGAGATCCGCGATGAGTTCGACACCGGAGTCGAACCCGTCCGCCAGACCGGCCCCGATCAGTACGTCCTCTCAGGCGACGTCAGCATTCGCGACTGGTGCGAAATCTTCGGCATCGACCTCGACCTCGCCGAGGTCGCCACCCTCGGCGGCTTCCTCATGCTCCAGCTCGGCCGGCTCCCGCGCGAGGGCGACACCGTCAGGCTCGGCAACCTCCTCTTCACGGTCCAGAAGCTCACCGGCCGCCGGCCCGCGGAGGTCCGCATCCAGCGCATCAACGACGGGGGGCCCCAATGATCTGGATCCTTGCCGGCATCGCCCTGTGCGTCCTCGCCGAGGGATTCTTCTCCGGCTCCGAGACCGCCTTCTACACCGTCAACCGCCTCCGCCTACGGTCCCGCGTCGAAGCCGGATGGCCCGGCGCCGTCACACTCCAGCGCCTCCTCGACCGCGCCAACATCACCATCATGACCACGCTCATCGGCACTAACACCATGGTCTACGCCGCCTCCGCCCTCGCCACAGAACTGCTCCGCGAGCGTCGTCACGCCGGGCTCCTCGCCACGCTCATAATGGCCCCCATCGCCTTTCTCTTCGGCGAGATGATACCCAAGGACATCTACCGCCGCAGGGCCGACACGCTCATGTACAGACTCGCGCGGCCGATCGATATCTGCCGCATCCTCGTCTCGCCCATCTTGCTTGTTCTTCGCGGCCTCGTCGCCATCGTCACTCACCCCGTCCCGGCCGAACAGCGCGGCACCGCGCTCTCACGTGCCGCGCTTCGCGAATGGATCGCCGAAGGAACCCGCGAAGGCGTACTCTCGGGCTACCAGCAGGCGCTCGCCGGCAACGTGATGGACCTGCTTCAGAAGAAAGTGTCGTCCGTGATGATACCGCTCTCCAAGACCGTCACCGTCCCCGCAACACTCTCCGGGTCCGAGCTCCGTCAGGCGCTCCTGCCCCCGGGCCACTCGCGCCTCCCCGTGGTCGACCCGCAAAGCAAAACAATCATAGGAATTCTGCACGTTTTGGATTATATTTGTGCCCAGTCGCCGAACCCGTCCGCCCGCGCCCTTGCGCACGAAGCCGTTCACGTGAAACACTCGGACGGGGTCACCGCTGTGCTGGTCGCTCTCCAGCGCCGCCGCCAGCACGTCGCGATTGTCGATGACGACCGCGCAAAACCCGTCGGCATCGTCACCGTCAAGGACCTTGTCGAAGAGATCGTCGGCGAACTGCGCGAGTTCTGACACGATGGAGCGCCAAATGACCGCTGACCTGCACGTCCACACCACCTGTTCCGACAGCACGCTCTCACCGCGGCAGGTCGTCGAGGAATGCGCCGCACAGCGCGTCGGCACCGTCGCCATTACCGACCACGACGCCGTCGACGGCATCGCCCCCGCCTGCCTGGCCGGGCTCGAGCTGCACGTGCGCGTCATCCCGGGCGTCGAGATGACCGCATACGTCGACAAGACCGAAATCCACATCGTCGGCCTGTTCATCGACCCCGCCGACCCGCCCCTGTGCGAGGTACTCCGCCTCACCCGAGAAGAGCGACACAGCCGCGTCAACAAGATGGTCGATCTCCTCCGCAAGCTGAACATCAACATCACGGTCGACGACGTCATGAAGTTCGCCGGCAGCGGTGCGCCCGGCCGGCCCCACGTGGCCCAGGCGCTGGTTGCGGTGGGGCAGGTGGCGAACATCAGCGAGGCGTTTCAGCGTTATATCGGGAGCAGAGGGCCGGCGTACGTGCCGAAGTACCAGCTCAGCCCCGCCCAGGCCGCGGCCGACATCCACAGGGCCGGCGGCGCCGCCATCATCGGGCACCCTGGGGTCGGTCTCGCCGACGCGCTGGTCCGGCAGTTGCTCGCCGACGGACTCGACGGCATCGAGGCGCACCACCCCATGCACACCGGCCAGCAGGCCCGCCACTACCTCGAAATGGCCGCCGAGCTGGGCGTCCTCGTCTCAGGCGGCTCCGACTGCCACGGCGAAATCCAGGAAGGCACACGCATCGGCGGCGTCATCATCAGCGACAAGCTCGTCGACAGAATAGAACGAAGGGCCGAACAGATACGCTGCGGCTGAACCCGCCGCCCGGCCTTTCAATTGAGGAACAGAAGAGCATGGGATTGTTCACCAAACTCACCGCTACCGCCGACGGCATCAGGCGCGGCCTCGCCAAGACCCACACCAACATCGCCAAGGGCCTCGGCCGAATCTTCGCATTCGCACGCAACCTCGACGACTCCGTCGTCGAGGAACTCGAAGAGCTGATGATCAGCGCCGATATGGGCGTCCAGGCCACCGCCGAAATCATCTCGGACATCCGCCGCGCCCACAAAGAAGGCAAGATCAAGGACACCGCCAACCTCAAGGACTACCTCAAGGCCGAACTCAAGCGCGTCCTCGGCGACGGTCAGAACGGCATCCGCATGGCCGACCAGCCCCCGACCGTTATCCTTGTCGCAGGCGTCAACGGCTCCGGCAAGACCACGTCAATCGCCAAGATAGCGAACTACTTCCATGACGACGGCAAGAAAGTCCTGCTCGCCGCCAGCGACACCTTCCGCGCCGCCGCCGTCGAACAGCTCGACATCTGGCGCCAGCGCATCGGCGTCGACATCGTCAAGCACCAGACCGGCGCCGACCCCGCCGCCGTCACCTACGACGCCCTCGAAGCCGCCATCGCACGAAACACCGACGTCCTCATCGTCGACACCGCCGGACGCCTCCACACCAAGAAGAACCTCATGACCGAACTCGAGAAAATCCGCCGAGTCATCCAGAAGCTCCGCCCCGACGCGCCCCACGAAGTCCTCCTCGTCCTCGACGCCACCACCGGCCAGAACGCCATCCAGCAGGCCCTGCTCTTCAAGGAGGCAATCGACGTCACCGGCATCTTCCTCACTAAGCTCGACGGCACCGCCAAGGGCGGCATCGTCATCGCCATCAAGAAACAAACCGACATCCCCGTCAAGTTCATCGGCGTGGGCGAACAGCCCCGCGACATCGAACCCTTCGACCCCGACAAGTTCGTCGAAGCCCTCATCGAGTGAACCGGAACCGCTCTTGAACAGGATGCCATGAAGAACCCCTCGGACAAGTGGGCCGACTGTGTCGTCACCTTCCTCGGGCTTGGCAAACTCCCGATCATGCCCGGCACGTGGGGCACGCTCGGTGCCCTCCTCATCCACGCCCTCGCCGCGCGGTTCATCGGCACGTCCGACTCCCCGTGGTTCCTGCCCGCCCTCGCCGCCGTCTTCGCTCTCGCCTGCCTCGTGTACGGCCCTTGGGCCGAGAAGTTCTACGGCCGAAAAGACCCAAACAAGGTCGTCATCGACGAGGTCGCCGGCTACCTCCTCGCCGTCTCATTCTTCCCTTATGTTCCTCAGCCCCTGGTCGGCGCCCTTGCCTTCCTCCCCTTCCGCCTCTTCGACATAGTGAAGCCCTTCCCCGCCCGGCGCAGCCAGAAACTGTCCGCCGGGCTCGGCATCGTGGCCGACGACCTTATCGCCGGGCTCTACACGGCGCTCCTCGTCTGGCTCCTGCTCCCCGTCTTCACCCGCTGAGCGCAGCGCCTTCGCACACTTCGCGATCGGGGCGCGCTCAGCAGGTGTTCGCCTGTGCGCACAGGCGAACACTTGCCCACCCAACAGTCATCGACAACTCAGGGCCTGTTGCGATAGGCTCCGCAGACTGGGCGGACACACAGGTCCGCCCCTACACGACCGCCCTGCAGACGTGCGTCGCCACCCAACCGCCTTGCGGGGCTTGTAGGGGCAGCCCCATGTGGCTGCCCTGACGATGGTAACCCCTACCGAAATGAATTCTCTGCCTCGCCCGTTCGCCCCTTTCGCCACCCGGCGAACAGCTTCACTTCCCCAGGTTCCCGATGTCGTCCTCCGAACCCTCCTCGTCCGTCTCATTCTGCCCGCACGCCCAGAGTTGATACGTCGCAGCATTGGCGAAGGCGTCGAGCGACTTGGCCGGCTTCACACTCACGCGCCTGCGCCCGATCACGTAATCCGCACCCCCGCGCACATAGTCCGCGTGGTTAAAGTAAACCCACGGGTTCCCCCATGGGTCCAGCAGCTCCAGGCGTCCGTCGCCGTCCGTGTCGCCCGACCAGCGCCGCGCCCACTCCGGCTGCAAGAACGGCCGCACGTACCACAGCAGATTCTCCGCTCCGGCGTTGTCCCCCTGCCCGGCCGACGGCGGCAAGCTGCGAAGCCGGCTCTGGTATTGGGCCAGAGCCGCCTCGATCACGCGCAACTGGCCCCTCGCCTCGTCAATCCGCGCCGTCTCCTTCCGCGCGAGCAGGACGGGGAACGCAAGCGACGCCAGGATCGCGACCAGACCGATCACGACCAAGACTTCCATGATCGTGAACGCCCGCCGCCCCTCAGCACCACCACCCACGTCACTCCAACCGGCAGACCTGTTCATTTCGACCTCACTACCGTTACGTTGTGAAACGTGCAGCGTACGTTCTTCCCACGGGCCGGCCGCACCAACAGCCCCACGTCCGGCACCTGCTCTCCGCGCCGCTTCAGCTTGACGACACGAGTGGCGCACGAGCCGATATCGATGCCGACGCCGACCGACATGAGCACGCCTCCCGCTCCGCAGGACAAGGCGTTTCGCCAGAAGCCCGCACACATCAGACTGTCACGCCCACAAGGCGAAAGTACGAGGAGTATATCCCCCACGCATCATACCCGCAAGGAGCGGCCGGTCCGGCCGGGAAAAACCTCGCGCTTCCGGCGCTTGACAGCTTTCACGCCTCAACGTCTAATACGCTCATAGACCCGGTCGGGTGACCGGCCACACAGGACCTCGCATGACCCAGCCGCTCAGAACCCTGCACGTCGACACCGAGCACACCTGGCGAGGTGGCGAACAACAGGTCGTCTACCTGACCACCGGTCTTCGGGAACGCGGCCACGCCGCTGACCTCGTCTGCCAGCCGGGTTCGCCCCTCGCCGAGCGCGCCCAGGCCGCCGGCGTGCCGGTCTGGCCGCTTCACATGCGCGGTGAAGGGGACCTCCTCGCCGCCCTTCGCCTCTCCCGCATCATGGCCCGCGGCCGATACCACATCGTTCACAGCCACACCTCCCACGCCCACGTCATCGCCGGGCTCGCGTCTCGGCTGACCCTTCACCCGCCAAAGCGGGTCGTCGCACGGCGCGTCGATTTCCGGATCGACACCAACCCGCTCAGCCGGCTCAAGTATCGTTGGTGGTGCGACCGCTACATCGCCGTCTCGCAGGCCGTCAAACGAATCATGGTCGCGGGCGGCGTGCCCGAAGACAAGATCCGCGTCGTCAACAGCAGCGTCGACCTTGCCCGCTTCGAGAACGTCGAGGCCGGCGGCCTCCGCAGCGAACTCGCCCTCCCGCCCGACGCCATCCTCATCGTCAACGCCGCCTACCTCGTCGAGCACAAGGCCCAGAAGTACCTCGTCCAGGCCATGCCCGAAGTCATTCGCGCGTTCCCGAACGCATACTGCCTGCTCGTCGGCGACGGCGACCAGCGCGACAACCTCGAACGCCTCGTTGACCAACTCGGCCTTCGGGACCGCATCATCTTCACCGGCTTCCGCAAAGACGCGCTCCGCTTCATCAAAGGAGCCGACGTCTCCGTGATGTCCTCGCAGGAAGACGGCCTCGGCAATTCCGTGCAGGAGACCCTCGCCCTCCGCCGCCCGCTCGTCGCCACCAACGCCGGCGGCATTCCCGAGATGGTCGAGGACCGCGTCAGCGGCATCGTCGTCGAACGGCGCGATCCCCACGCCCTCGCCATCGGCATCATCCAGATGTTGAGCGACCCGGCCGCCGCCGCCCGCTACGGCCAGGCCGGCCGACGCACCGTCGAGGAACGCTTCACCGTCCCCCTCATGGTCCAGAAGACGCTCGCCGTCTACCGCGAACTTGTTGCAGAATGAACCTGCCCGCAACGCGGCCGCCCCGGTTACTTTGGCGAACGCGTCTTGACTCGTCAGAAGGTCTCTGCTCCGCTCCAAATCAGAGGCGTGGCAGACAGGTGTTCGCCTGTGCGCACAGGCGAACACCTCCTCCCATCATTCACCCGCTCGTTTGGCCCGGATTGTGCCTTCAGACTCCCGGCCGGATCTCGACGATCTCCCACGTCTCTTCTTCGCGGTCGATCGAGTGTGTTGCCACCTCACCCTTCTTCTTCCCCATGAACGCGAGGCCCAGCGTCGCACTGTACGAGTAGATTCCCTTGTCGTGGTCGGCGTCCCACGGCCCCAGGAACACAAACATCTTCTCCTGTCCAGTGTCCCGGTTTCGGGCGCGGGCCGCGCTGCCGACGGTCACGTGCTCGTCCGACTGGCAAAGCTCCGGCGTTATCAGCCGCGCCTTATTGATCTCCGCCTGCATTCGCGTGGCCATGCTCGCCAGGCGGTCGCGGTCGGCCAGGGCCGCCGTCCATGCGAAGTTCTCAGCCAGGTCCCCGTCCGCCGCCGCCTCCCCAACCGCCTTGCTGGCCTCGGCCAGTTTCACGTTCACCAGGTCGTACAGCTCCTGCTGCCGCCGCCGGAGCCCCGCCTCCGTCGTGTAGATCACGTCGTCCGCCCACGGCTCTACGCTCTTCTCGAACATCGCCGGATGTGCGTGCCGGATCACGTCCACCAACTGGCTGCGGGCGTGGTCCGTCAGCCCGATGTTCCTTTCCACTGCGCTCCGGATCAGCCGGAGCTGGTCCGCACGAGCGCCGTCCAGGGCCGCGCGGAACATCTCGTGATCTTTCGCCGCCAACGCACGGACGACCGCAGTCAGCATCTGCTTGTGCTCCGGATGTTTCGATGATGCCCGCTTGGCGAGCGCCGCCGCCGCCAGCAGCCGCGCCGCCACCGCCGTCCCGTCCACCGACCCAAGAGCGTCAGGGAACCGCTCCCGCCCCGACTTCCACAGCCAGATGAGCGCGTTCGCGTTCTGGTCCGGTCGTGCGAAGATCGCCGGCGCCGCCGCCGTCACGTCCACCGCAAAGCCCGCCTCGCACAACTCCCGCGCGATCCACTCGCAGCCCTCCTGCGTGGATCCTGGCAACACCCCCGCATAGACCAGATGCCAGCGGTCGGGGACCGCCTTCCGCACGAACCTCAGCGCACACTGCGCCAGCCGGTCGTTCTGAATCGCACGCAGCATGACCACGTCGCCGTTCCCGAACAGCAGCGGCTCGGGTGAGGCCGGCCCCGACGGCACGGCTTCAGGGTGCAGCCCGTGCATCTCGCCGAGCACGGCCAGCGCCGCCGCCGCGAGCATCGGATCGCTCTCGCGCAGCTCGTCCGTCGTCGCCCCAAGCTTCTCGGCGAAATACCTGAGCATCTCCGCGTTCGGCGGATGCGCCACGTTCTCGCCGCCCGTCTCGCGCACGTAGTCAAGCACCACCGCCAGCCTCTCCTCGGCCCCGCCCGCCGCCAGGAACTGGGCCTTCACGTCATCGTCATAGGCCACGGGCTTTGCACGGAGGCCGAAGCTCGGCTGCGTGTCGTCGGACATCTGCACCAGCGGCGCACGCTTGAGAACCGGCCGCGCCGCTGTCCACCACCTCGACCACGCCGAGCCCGACAGTACCGGAGCCAGGTGGGCCTTCAGGCCGCGGAACGTCAGGAACGGCCCGAACGCCCGCAGCACCAGCGTCACCAGCCCCGCCGGATCGTCCTGAGCAAGAGCCTTCAGGCCGCCCGGCTCGAACGCCGCCCGCGCCCGGAAATCATCCGGCTCGAGCAACGTGAGCTGATCGAGCGAAATCCCGTCGTACGTCCGCTCGCCGTCCGCGAACTCGACGGCCAGCAACTTCCGCTTCGGATCGACACCCGTGATCCGGCCCGCCGCCTTCCGGTCAAGCACGTAGCCGCCCGGCCGCAGAGCGAGCAGTTTCTCGATCTGTTCGACACCCTTGGCCAGCGGCAGGTCCGGCCGCAGCACCGCCATCTCCACCAGCGTCTCGATTTCAGCCGCATCTGCGCACATTGCGCGGTACAGCGAGGCGATCTCCTTGCGCAGCGTCTCGCTGTCCGGGAGGAACGCCTCGTTCGGCTTCGCCGGCGCCAGCCCGGCGGCGCGCTTCGCAAGGCCCAGCGCCTCCGCCGCACTGGTCCGTTCAACACGATCGCTCAACAGGTACCAGAACAGGCTCCCGGTCCGCTCCGGCTCGTTTCGCCGAGCCAGAGCCTGAAGCACAGCGAACAGGTCATCGTTGGTGATTGTCCCGTCATCGAGGGCGATTATCCAGGCCGCCTCAAGTTCATCGAACAGCTTCCTTGCGACGAACCTGCGCAGCGAGTCAAGCAAGGCAGCGCCAACGTCTTTGCTTTCCGTCATCCTTGGTCCTCACCGTCACGGGAAGTCATAAGGTACAGCGTGAGATTGTAGCAGGTCTGCCAAGCCACACACAATGCAAAACAGCGGATTGTTGCGCTGGCGGAAGCCGGCCTACGCGGGCGCCCCAGCCGAAACACCCTGGGAAGCGGCCGGACACTCCGCCACCGGCAGCCCACGTCTCACGCGAAGGTCGACGATGGTCTTCTTCGGGCACACCTTGGCACATTCCCCGCACAGCGCACACTTCTCGTAGTCGATCACCGCCAGATTGTCGATTACGTGGATCGCGTCCTTCGGACACGCCTTCTCGCACCGCTTGCACGCGATGCACCCGGTCTTGCAGATCTTGTTCACGACCTTGCCCGGATCGTGCGACTGGCACTTCACCCACACGACGTGAGCTTTTGGCATCACTGCGATAACTTTGCGCGGGCAAATCCGCTCACACGCGCCGCACGACGTGCACCGCTCCTCGATGATGCGCGGCAGCCCGTCCCCTCCCATGAAGATCGCTTCAAACGGGCACGCACCCACGCACGAGCCCAGCCCGACGCAAGCGTACTCGCATGACTTCGGCCCGCCGTGGACGATGACGGCGGCCCGGCAGTCCGCCACGCCGTGATACGCTTCCTTGTCCGTGCAGTTCGTCCCGCCCCCGCAAAGCATCCGCGCGACAGCAGCGTCGCGGGTCTCGACTGCCCGCCCCAGCAGGCGGAAAATCTGGGCGCGCAGGTCTTCGGAGCAGACCGGGCAGACCGTGGGAGACGTCTCGCCGGCGACGATTTTCTCCGCCGCCGCCCCGCACCCCGCCAGGCCGCACGCGCCGCAGTTCATGCCCGGCAGCAGCCCCTCGACCTGCTCGATCCGCGGGTCGATGTTCACGTGGAATACCTTCGACGCAATCGTCAGGATGATCCCAAGCACCAGCGCCAGCACACCGAGCACAACCAGCGAGCTGATGATGAGCGTCTCCAACGTTGCTCCTCTCTTCCGCGTGTTCCCGGCCCCGTTCCCTGTCAGGTGCCCGCCATCCCGGCGAACCCGAAGAATGCCAGCGCCATCAAGCCGGTGCACAGGAACGCAACCGGGGCTCCCTGGAAGCACCGCGGCACGTTCAGATACTGCAGCCGCTCACGAATGCCGGCCATCAGGAGCATCACCATCATGAAGCCCAGGCCGCCGAAGAACCCCTGCAGGACCGCTTCAACCAGGCTCAACTCCACGGTGGCGCCGCTCGTGTTCAGCAACGCCACGCCCAGCACCGCGCAGTTCGTCGTGATCAGCGTCAGGTAAATGCCCATCCCGCGATACAGCGCCGGCACGTGCCTCCGCAGGAACATCTCCACGAACTGCACCAGCGCCGCAATCACCAGGATGTACGACGCGGTCCCAAGCACGTCCACCAGCCCCTCCTTCGCGATCGACTCGAACGCCGGAATGGACGCGAGGAAAAGCGAGTTCGGCACCAGCACGTACCGGTAAACCAGATACGTCACCAGGGACGCCAGCGTCATCACGAACGTCACCGCGAACCCCATGCCGACCGCCTTGCTCTTGTCGTCCGTCTGTCCGATAAACGGGCACAGCCCCAGGAACCGGGCGATCACGAAGTTCTGCACGAACAGGTTCAGTATCGCGATCTGGAACACCAGCTGAAAGTTCATTCGAACGCTCCCTCCGCAACAGCCCGATGACTCCTCCTGTGGCCCACGTGCCGGAACGCAGCCATTATGATGCCGAACAGAAGAAAGGCGCCCGGAGGCAGCACCAACACCGTCAACGGCTGATACACCGTCTGCCCGCTGCCGTCGAGATAAATCGGATAACCGAGGAACGTCCCGTTCCCAGACACCTCGCGGATCGTGCTGACCAGTATCAGCGACATCATGTATCCCGTGCCCACCCCGGCTCCGTCAAGGAACGACTTGAGCACGGTGTTCTTCGCCGCGAACGCCTCCGCACGCCCCAGGATGATGCAGTTCACAACGATCAGCGGAATGAAAATCGACAGCGCCCGGCTCTGCTCGTAGAAAAACCCCTTCATCACCATGTCCACGATCGTCACGAACGACGCGATCACCACGATGAAACACGGAATCCGCACCGCCTTCGGAATCACCTTGCGCAGTGCGGCGATGATCACGTTCGAGCAGACCAGCACCGCGCCCGCCGCAAACCCCATCGCCACGGCGTTCTTCACGCTCGTCGTGCTCGCAAGGGTCGGGCAGACGCCCAGCATCAGGAGAAAGGGGGGGGTGTTCTTGGTGATCCCGTCGGTAAAGGCCTTGAGGTTCCCTGCCACTACATCCTCCATCACCGGCGATAGCGATTATATCGGGCCGGCACGCCCTGTCAAGCGACGCGGGCCAACGGCGCAAGGCTCCTGCCGCCGCCGGGACCTGTTGCTGTTTATATAGCGGCCAGAGACCGGACAGGAACCGCCGTGGAACAGCTTGTCACAAATCGATCCCCACGCGCGACAGGACGAACGGCAGAAAGATCAGGACGACCCCGGCCGCCGCCATGACAAGACTGTTGCTGATGAAGTATGGGACGATCATCAAGGCCACCCCGCAAATGCCAATGATCAGCTTCGACTGCTTCTTCGCATACACCACGTACGCCAATCCGACGAGGCTCAACACCAGCATCACCATCAGCCCCGCCACCGTGAACCCGAATATCGTGTCGCCTCGTTCGGCCGCCGCCGCGCCCGGCGCCGTCGTCACGGCCTCGAGGAGCTTCTCAACGCTATTTTCCATGATACGGCGACCTCCTCCTGCTCGGCAGCCAACGCCTCAACAGACCGTCGGACCCAACGCGCAATTGTAGTTCGGCTCCGCCGCGCTTACAATGTTCTTGCGGCATAAGATTGCACAAATGTAACCTGCCGGTAAGGAAAATATAACCGAACCCAAGGCAGACTGGGTTGACTAACTTTGGAGGGTCAACCATGTCAAACACGCGAAAGACAACCTCTCTCTGCGTCCGGCGTCGGGCAACAGGACCGGTCTGGCCCATCCTGATCCTGCTTCTTGGCGGCCTCAGCTCCGGCTGCCTTAGCGTAGCCACGAGTGCCGCGGGCGGCGCCCTGACCGCCGTCGGCCTCCACAGCTTGCAGAACACCAGCGAGCAAACCGTCTCCATGCCCCTCGCGCAAGTCGAACAGGTCACGAAACAGGTCCTCCGCCGCATGGCCGTCGGTACGGCCGGAGTCACACAGCATTGCGTGGAGAGTGCGACCACCCGCTATGACTTCGAGTGCTGTCTCCTGGGCGACGAACTGATCCCCGTGGATATCCGGCTGGAAGAACTCACCCCTGAAATGACCAAAATCCGCGTCGTCGCCTCGCGCGGCATGTTCAGGCCCGAACTGGAGACGGCCGACGAAATCATCGCCGAGATCGTCAAGGAGGTCAAAAGGCTCCAGTCCCTGACTGCCCGCCCCGCCATGCCACCCGGCCCTTGACAAGGGTTCTGCCACAGCGTCTCCAGGCCGTGCGCCAGAAGTGTCAGTACGGTCCCGCCTGTTCTCAAAGCAGCATGGCCGCTCATCCCCGCCCGCGGCGGCGCCACCGCCTCTTGTCTTCGCGTCGCCGGGGGCGACCCGCTGGGCCGCGGCCCGGGACTTGCAGCCGATATTCCGAGCACTGAACATACCCCCGCAAGAGTTCCGGCCTCCTGCGGCCCCTGGCCGCCGTCATCAGACAAGAACGCGCGGATTTTTCTTGCGGACATACGACAGGTCACGTATACTGTGATTCGGGAAATGGCAGTAGGGGTTGTCAACAGAAGGAGAGAGAGGATTAGAACATGCCCAGACGATTCTCGCCGTATCCGACCGAAGCAGAGCTCGAAGTGCTGAATGTTCTCTGGCGGCGCGGCTCCGGCACCGTCCGCGAGGTCCACGAGACGCTCCAGGCCGACCGGACAACGCGCCTGACCACGACCCTCAAGATCCTCCAGATCATGACGCAAAAGCGGCTGGTCATCTGCAGCGACTCGAGGCCTCATCAGTTCACTGCAGCCGTGCCGGAAAGGAAAACCCAAGCCGGCCTGGTGGACCGGCTGGCCAAGCAGGCGTTCGATGGGTCCGTCCAGAAGCTGCTCGTCCGCGCCGTAGAGGACGGCGGACTGAGCGGCAAGGAGCTTGGCGAAATCCGCAAGCTCATCGACAACCTGCGCAAGGGGAAGAAAGGGAACAAATGACCGGCAATGAGCACAGAACAAGCGCCTCAGAACGACACGATACGGACCGGCGCGAACGCCAGTGAGGATAATGCCATGAGAACGATAAGAACAATCGCCGGACCGGCGCTCATCGCGGCCGCTATTGTCATTGCCGCGTTCATCCTCAAACCGCGCAAGCCCGACGAGGCGGAACAGCCGAAGCCCACACCGCCCCAGTACAATCTGCCGACGCGCGAATCCATCGAGGCGCAGTTCAAGGAGACGGAGGTCCCGTCCGTCCGCATCCTCCAGATTCGCTACTCGGCCAACGGGAAGGCCCTTCGCCTGGACGTCGTCGATGGCAAAGGAACCACGGGCCTCTTCGATTACTACATGAATGAGCATGGGGTCTTTGAACTGAAAACGTCCTCCCCCAAAGTGCCCGGGCCGCTGACGCTCTTCCCCTGAACGAGTCGGCCGCACCGAGCGACGGCCCTTCTGGCAGAAAAAGCCGGTCGTAACCGGCTTCTTGTCAGGAACATGCGAATTCTCACGGTGTCAGGCACCGTGAGCGGAGCTGAAGAGGAGCATCCATGCCCGACTTTGTCGTCCCGCTCGCCAGGCCGAAGCCGGACATCCGGGCGTTTCTTGACGCCATGGACGGCAAGGCCGTCCCCGCAAGACCCCCGCTCGTCGAGTACCTGGTTGACGACGCGGTCATGCGACCCATCCTCAAGGACCTTCTCGGCCGCCCCTGGGTCGACCACGCGGAACTGGCCGACCAGACCGGCGGGCAGATGGACTTCTCGCGCGACCGCCTTGGCCTGGTTCACACATGGCTCGACAACCTGATTGCGTTCTGGTATCGCATGGGATACGACTTCGTCCGGGTCGAGTCGTGTCCGCCATTGCCCGCCGCGCCCATCATCGCCCCCGACCCCGCCAGCGGCAACGAGGAGCACGCCCGGGCCTGGCAGGGCCTGCACGAAGGCCCTGTCAGGAACTGGGACGACTTCGAGCGGTATCCCTGGCCCGAAATCAGCGACAAGGACTTCTACGTCCACGAATACATCTGCGCACACCTTCCCGAAGGAATGGGGCTGATCAGCTGCCACGCGGGCGGAGTGTACGAACACACATCGCGCCTTCTGGGCTACGAGAACCTGTGCTATCTTCTGATCGACGATCCGGGGCTGGTGAAAACCGTCGCCGATCGCCTCGGCCGGCTCATTCACCAGTACACCGAGCGGCTCTGCCAGTTCGAGAAGCTCGCCGCCGTCCTTCAGGGCGAGGATCTCGGCTTCAACACGCAGACGCTCATCCCGCCTGACCACATCCGGCGGTACTTCCTTCCGTGGCACAAACGCTACGCACGCCTCGCACACGAGCGCGGCAAGCGATACTACCTCCACAGCTGCGGCCAGGTCTCGGCCATCATGGACGACCTCATCGAGGACGTGAAGATCGACGGGAAGCACTCGTTCCAGGACTGCATCCTGCCGGTGGCCGAGGCGAAGCGCCTGTACGGCGACAGAATCTGCCTGCTCGGAGGCGTCGACGTGGACAAGCTCACGCGCCTGGACGCCGCAGACCTGCGCAGGTACGTGCGAACGATCATCGAAACCTGTGCGCCAGGCGGCCGGTTCGCCGTCGGCTCCGGCAACTCGATCCCCAGTTACGTCCCCGTCGAGAATTATCTGACCATGCTTGACGAGGCACTTCGCTAATCATGTAGCCGGCAATGCACGTCCCAATACCTCGCCGAGGAAAAGGCGTCGGACGCCGCCGGCGTCAAGTTCCCGCTCGACATCGCCGGCAACAACAACCGCCATGATCTTCATGTTCGTCTTTTCAAGACGGGCGGGGTTTCCTCCTTCAGCGGTTCAGGCCCATGGGGATTGTCATGCCAAGCAACTGCCCCACGATCATGGCCAGAATCACAATCACCAGTTCGCCCACGATCAAGCCGATGAAGAAGTTCCGGACCTTCCCATACGTCTCCTTGCTGCCGTACTTGGTCACGAGACTCC
Source organism: uncultured Planctomycetota bacterium (assembly GCA_964466285.1). GTDB lineage: Bacteria > Planctomycetota > PUPC01 > PUPC01 > PUPC01 > CAYXNI01. The sequence goes on from CAYXNI010000008.1 coordinate 18,841, forward strand.
TGGCCGTCCAGCCGATGAAAATGGAGGACCAGTGCCCGCTCATCCAAGGGCTGATGAGCATGACAAACCCGAGCGGATGGGGCAGCCAGAGCAGGAACCGCCCGAAGTACAAGAGTGCGGCCATGCCCGCCGCTCCGAACACCAGCCATAGCCGCATGATCGGGTCAGCGCCCGGAGGGTTCCGGCCAGTGGAAGCGATCGCTTCAAACAGCTCCCGAGGGAACTGGGAGTGGAACCACGTGTTCATCCCGGAATCAGCCCCCCTGTCGTAAGCCATCATGATGTGAGCAATCACGGCCACGACGGCCGCGACCAGGATGCCCAGAAAGACCGCCGCGTGAAACCGGAACCGCCCCATTCCTGTGTCGTCGCGAATCTTGATGCTGTTGGCCATGGAGGGCGCGATGAACGTCTTCAGGTCCAGGAACAAAGTGCCGTAGTAAGCCATCAATGGGGCTATAAGCGGCGGCGCCGACCACGTCTTGTCCATGCCGAAGATCGTGCGGATGAAATGGAACGGGTTTGACCACGGCTGGAACGCCGGAATCCCGCCCTCGGCGACGGCCCGCGTCAGACCGATCGTCAGCGCAAGGAGCACCAGATAACAGATGATCGTGTAGAACAGGTTCGCTCCCATGCCCAGCCACAGGACGAGAATCAGCCCGCCGGACGCGCCGAAAAACATGATGGACGAAGTCCTCAACTCGCGTTGCTCGGCCGGGTCGAGGTCCTGAACGAGGCGCGGGCGGAACCCGCAGAGAAAATACTGCCGGCATCTGAACAGCACGAATCCTGCGAACACCATCAACGCCCCCCCGCCCTCGGCCGTCCGGAAGCCGAAGTCATACCACCACCAGCCCAACGACGGGCTGTAGCCGGCCCACGTCAGCACCAGCAACTGAACCATATACAGAATGTAGAAGAACCAGAGGGAAAAGGAAATCCGCGGCGGGATCATGAACGCCAGGCCGATCATCAGAAAGTAGATGTTGATCTGCTCCCCTCCCAGAGCGGCAAACGGGCTGTTCCAGACAAAATCCCCCCACTGGTACCCCAGTGCGATGGACGAGAGGCCGGGAACCAGGTTGGTAAAGCACAACAGGTTCCAGCCCATCACGCCCATCGAAACGCCGGCGCCCGCCCAGAACAGGCCGTTCCGGAACACGCCCGGAACCCAGTTGCCCGGCGCGTTCTCCTCTGCCCCCGCCAGAACCTCGGGCAGCTTCGCCAGGGGATACATCAGCTTCTCGTTATGCGCCCACTGGCGGAAGATCAGGATGTTCAAGGTCATCAGGACCGTGTAGCTGAGGACGATGACGACGGCCCAGTTCGCGAGCGGCATCAGCCACTGAGACCACGGCACATCTCCGATGACAAACCGGCGAAGGGACGCGTCGAACGAGGGGAATCTTTCGCGCATCGAGACAAGGTCCGCGCTCAACTTTCCGGCTGGGGGCACGGGAGACCCTTGAAGACTTCGCCTGAGCGCCCGAAGATCAGCCACGGTGGCGGCAATAATTCCGACGGTCTTGACTTGGACCTTAAGCTCCGCCGCTGTGGCGGTGGATTTCTTTTGCCGCTCCTCCAGCTTCACCGACTGGCCGCTCAGGTCTTCAATCAGCCCTTCGAGGCGTTTGAGCTCCTGAACGTTGCTGTAATGCCTCGCCGTTCTGAGCTCCTGCAGCTGCGCGGCGAGATCCTTCGCTTGTTTCTGCGCGGCCCCCTGTTCTTCGGCAAGC
>CAYXNI010000009.1:0-19117 GCA_964466285.1 uncultured Planctomycetota bacterium
CCGTCAACTGGGCCAGACGGCCTTTGGTCGCCACTATCGAGCGCCTTCTCTGTCGAGAACTGACACTCCAGAACGAGCATCTCCAGCAGGAGAACAAAGTCTTACGGAAAGATCAAGGGCCGCATCCGGGCCCGAACAACCCCTTGAACGGCGAAAACGCGCCAGCGGCGCGGTGAAAGGATGACCGCCCCCCGGTCACTCCCGGCTTGTCCTCGTCTTCCCGAACGCCGACCGAATCGTTTCGATGGACGCACCGAGAAGCTTGCGCGCGATCGGGTCCAGGTCGGTCGGGGAACCTTGCAGGTGGAACGTCCGCTGGACATGCGTCAGGCTCTCGCCGGGCTTCAATTCCGCAGCGGGAGAAGAGGTCTCCAGTTCGTAGAACGGCCCCAACGGCTTCATGCCGGGCTCCGGGGGGCCATCGTTGTAGGCGTTGACGACGTCGCCCGCGAAAGGCGCCTTCTGGATCTCCCACATCGAGTTGACGTAGGGTTTGTCGGCGGGCTGTTCGTTGTAAGTGACAAGGGTCAGAACGCCGTTGCGGGCGTCGTAGCTGCCGGCCGTGCCCCGGCTGCGCACTGGGGAGATACCGATCTTGCTGCGATACTTCCCGTCGCCGCGAAAAAACAGAACGTCCTCCTTGACGATCAGCCGGTCGGCCGGCACCTTTCCGAAATAGGTGTCGTTCACCGCCGGTCCGAGTTCCGCCTCGGCGCCCTGCTTGAACGGGATGACCATCGTCGTTTCGGGACCGGGCTTGAACATCCCCAGCAGCCAGATCGAGAGCAATCCGGTGTTCCTCTCCCACGCCTTCGGTCCCCGGTTCGTCAGCTCGTTCTTCGTTTCGTACGCGACGCCGCGGACCCCCGCGGGCAGGGCGACACCGAGAGCGGTGGCGATCTCCTGCGCGTCCAGGACCCGCACCGTCCGCCGCACACTGCCGTTCAGGTCCGTTCCGCTGTAGTTCGTCAGCGCGAAATCCTTCGCAAAAACCGCCTCACGGTCGCTCCGGCTCTCGATCTTGAACGGCTCCGTGTCCATGACGGCCGGGGTGAACCAGTCGTCGAAGACGAACTTCGCGCCTGGCCGGAAGAAGATGGCGAACTGGCCGCCTTCGGGTCCCATCCAGAACCGCTCCTCGCCGCCGAAGACGTGGATGTGCTCCTGCAGCTTGCCGCGCGCTTTTTCGCGGGACAGGACGCCCTCCTCGATGACCGCGTAGTTCAGCCAGCCAAAGCTCAGATCTTCCGGGCCTCCCGTCGTGCTGGTCATGACGCGCCCCTGGTACTCGGGCACGACGGCGACCTTACCCTGGCCTTGAGAAAGCGTGATCGGCTGGGTGTGCCTGGCGAGAAATGCGACGTCTTCGGTGAACGTCTTTGGGGCGGCTTGGTCCCGGCACACAAAGCGGCATCCCGGCAGGCTCATGGCAACCAAGGCAAGCAGCGTGACGATCCGGCAATGCTCAGAGAGCTTCATACGATACTCCTCCTTTCCGTCAGGGACCGAAACGGTTGAACGGCATAAGAATGTACCCGCCGCGGCGACCGCCGTCAAGACACGCGAGGACAACCGGGGAATGCGAGTTGCACGGGTGTTTCCGCGGCCCCTGTGCGTCCAGGAGAGATGACATGACAAACGAACGCCGCGGCGCCGTGTTTATTCGAGGACTACCCGGAGCGCCTGGCCGGCCGTCAACGTGAGTTCGTTCTGCAGGGAGATTGTGATCTTGCCGCCGGCGGCGGCGTGCGTGGCCGGTACCGGCTTCCCGTTCACGGCGATCTCGACCTTACGCGGCTCGCGGGGGCAGGCAAAGACGAGCGTGCGCAACCGCATGCGGCCCCATCGCAGCTCGATGGTCTCCTGCTGCCGCGTCTTGTCCCGAACCTGGCGGAAGAGTCCCCAGCCCTCGGCCGCGGTGAAGAACGAAACATGGTCCTCCGGTTTCCAGACCGGATCGAAGCCGATGCAACCGGCGGGGCCGTCGTAGAGGAACCCCTGCGAAGCGAGGAGCAGGGACCACGAGCTCATCGCCCTGGCATAGAATTTCCCGCACTCGTCATCGCCGAACGGGTTGCCGCTGAAGCCCCAGGATGTGCAGTCGCCGCCGCTGAGTCCCGTGCGCAGTCTGCCGTCATAGCGCACCCATGTCGAATGGGCGACCATGAGGCCCTCCCTGAGCATGCCGGCCTGGATCATGGCCGCGGCGGCGGAATACTCGAACCCGGTCATAACCTCGCTCGCATACTGCATGCCCTTTCTTCCGTTGTCGTCCTTCGGCCATGTTATCATCTGCAGGCCGGAATCGTCGTCGGCCACGAACTTGCGCGGGGACTGTCCCACGCCGTGGAAATCTTCGTTGAAGTTATACTTCAGGAGGGAAGCAAGAGCGCTTCTCACGTGGTCGGGCGGATAGACCCAGCCCAGGTCGAGCTGGTGCGCCCACCACTGGCCGAGGACCTGGTCAATGTGACAGCCGTTCCCGTAGTCCTGCATCGCTTCCTGGTCGGGGATCTGGATGTAGTATTCGCCGTTGAACAACGTTGCGTCCTGCTTCCTGGAACCGGAGGCGAGGATGCGCGCGTAGCGCTTTGCAGCTTCAGGCTCATTCTTCAGCAGGCTCATTTTCTCTGCCGCCGCGAGCGCCGCGAGGTAAAGACTTCCGAGCCAGGACGAACTGCCGCCGAGCGCGCCGTCCAGCGTGTTCCACTGGGGACCGGCAAGCACGCCGTCCTCATCCTTGTCCCACGCCGCGATGGTGAAGTCCATGGCTTTCTTGATGGCCGGCCAGTGCGCGTCGAGCCACTTTCCGTCGGGGCTCATCAGGTGTTCCCTGTAGGAATTCAGCACGGCCCCGCATTGACCGTCAAAGGCGGGGAATTCGCCCGGCTGCCTGTGCGGAATTCCGCCGTCGGGCTGCTGAAATCGGAATTCCTGTTCCCGCATCCGGCGGGCAATAGCGGGGAAGAGGCGCGCATGGGTCTGCGCATAATGCCAGACATGATCGCAGTTGCCATGGCAGCAGCCGCCCCCTGGGTTGCACCCCTCCCAGCCGCCGAAATAGCCTTCCTTCGTCCAGAAGCACGTGCGGCTTCTCAGCACCGCCACCTGCGAGCTGATGCGGTCCAACAGCCAGTACGGGAGGTTCGATTCGTAGAGCGTGTCGTGGTAGAGATGCGTCCTGCGGCTCAGTTCCGGCAGTGTCTTCTCCAGTTCGCGGGCAGCACCCAGCGCATCGGGCCACCAGTTGGCATACATGTTGCCGCCGGGACCTCCCCAGTTGCCCGGCCCGTTCGGGAAGTACCAGACCAGAACGAACGAGACCGTCCGCGTTCCGCCCGGGGGCACCTTCAGCGACACCGCCAGCGCACCGTCAAGGGTCTGACCGGCCGGCGACGGCCCGGCCTTGTCCGGCCCCGAGAGCGCGCCCGCCGATGTCAGTTTTTCCGCGAGCTTGTCGAGCCCTTCCCACGCCGCAGTCCCTGTGACCTCATCGGCCAGCGCCATCAGAACCATGTCGCCCGATCCCGGAGCGTCCTTGGGTTGGTCCGCCGTCATGTGAAGCAGCGTGGCGCCTTTGTCCCTGATGATCTCGTTCGTGTTGGCCCTGTACCCGGGGTGGGCGCGTCCCTCGATGTTTCCGTTCCCGAGATATCCGACCGCGTTCTGCTGCGCCGCCATGAGGGTCACCTCGACGGCTTGCTTCGTCGGGTTCTCCACGGTCACGTTGAAGACAGCGCATGGAATCGCCGAATTCCTAGCGTCCAGCGGCGTCAGCGGGCTGAAGGTCTCAAGGGATATCTTGACCGGAACCTCCGGATCTTCAAACGTGTACCATCCGAACGGATACGCCCCGCGGAAGTTGAGCGCCTTCATGGGGGCAAATGGGCCCACAGCGGCGGCCTGCAGCGCCCTTACGACTGGTTTCCCCTCCTCCGTCTTGACGCGGATGGCCAGGAAACTGTCCGGAACCCTCGCGTTCGAGTGGTTGTTAAAAATCTGCCATATCGCCGGCTCGGCCTTGCCGTTCATCTGGATCGTACCGGCTCCGATGCCACCCACGGGCATGGCGATGCCGTCCAGGTACTCGCCGCGGTACACCCGCTGGGCGCCACGCGCCAGCAGGTCTGGACTCTCGAACCGCTCCTGTGTCCGCTTCCAGCGCGCGTCAAACTTCTTGCGCGTTTGCGCGGCCACTTCGGCCCGGCGCGCGGCCACTTCGGCCGGGCGCCGCTCACGGCTTTCCGCCGACTCAAACTGCACGTCGTCCAGTGTCACGTGCCCCCACCCGCCTTCGTTCTTGTCCACCACGCGCAGGAACATCCGCTTCCCCCGGAACGGCCGCACGTCCCATTCCGTCCGGCCCATGGTTTCGTCGTTCCCGTCCGAGGCGCGGAGCAGTTCCTTGCCACTGTCGTCACAAAGCGCGATATAGGTGTTTGCGTGAGCGCCCCCGCCATGGAGGAAACTCAGAAAATCGCCGTCAATGGCGAAGCGCGGCGATTCGATGATGCCGGTGTAGCGGTCGTTGGGCTGATCGTCGGGCTGCTCCAGGGTAGACAAGAAGTACTTTCCTTGCTTATTGTAGGGAGTTGGAGTGTTGTGGAAAACGGCACGATCCGTCACGAGTTTTCCGAACGTTCCTTCGACGACTTTCCAGCCCTGCAGGCCGCCCGACTCGAAATCGAAGAGGGTCTTGGGATCGGCGTATGCGGATGGGCCGCCGCAGAGCGCCGCCAGGAACAAAACCAGCATCACGGTGTTTTTCGTCATTTCGCGGCCACCTCTTTCTTGCTCGCCCGCCGGGAGGCGGCGGACGAGAATCGCTGTTATCGTAACACCTTAGCCAACTGAAAAGATATCAGAAAACAACTCGCACCGCAAGTTATCTTCTTTTCCTGTTCCAGCGTCACCTGCGGATCTCCTCAGCTCCCCCCTCTTTTTGTGTGGTCAGGCGTCGTATTGTGATTGTATAGTGAGCCAGACGACTGGCATCGGCCTGCTGCGGCGCCTGATCGTTGATCACCAGACTGTATTCTCCGGCGGGGAGACCCATGATGCGCAATTCAATCTCGTAAGGCTTGTCGTACGGATGGGACAGCGCGGCAAGCTGATTGTCCAGATCCAGGCGCACCGTCTTGCCGTCGAGGCGGTACGAGCGCATGTATACCCCATTGACACCCACCGCGTAGTTCTTTTCGACGTTGACATAGCAGCCTCCCAGCATCCGGTCGGCATCGGCCAGTCCGGTGAAAATGCCCGAACACTCGCCCCAGCCCGGATGCGATCGTCCGGCGGATTGGTTGTGGCCCTCGTGGTTGATATTCTCCGGTCCCAGGCCAAAGCCGTACAGGTTCGGGTGGCGATAGATGTCGTTTTCCTTGTGCTGCGGGAGGTTGATAAGCACGACCGAAGACCGGGCGGTTGCCACTCCCCGCTCGATCAGGTCCTGACGTCCGAGCGTCTGTCCGTACCAGATGAAGGGTTCCACCATTTCACATTGCCGGGCATCGAGCCAGGTTGCCGTGTCAATGTTGTCCACCGTAAACCCGCCAAACGGAAGGGCCGCGTACACGTAATGCGGCGCCCAGCATGCCTGGGAGAAACACGCATAATCGACAACTTGCTCGCCGGCATCCAAGTATTGTTTCTCCCCTGTAGCCCTATACAGCGCCGCAAAACCCTTGGCGGCCCAGAAAGCCGACAAGTTTCCCCGCACCGGCAGCCCTTGTTCGGTGTCTACCAGGAAATCCAGCGGGTTCCTCCCGCAAGAGTAATACGCTTCCAGGTCGATCCATTTCTGTGCGGGCAGGATCTCTTTCTGAAGATACGCGGCGATCCGCCGGGCTCCATCCAGGTACTTCTGTTCCTTCGTCAGGCTGTAGATCTCGGCCAGAAACCACATGCTGGCCGCAGGCTGCGCGCTGAAATGCAGGGCCTCCAGCGGCTTCATGTCGGGTGTATAGTAGGACGGAATGGCTCCTCTGCCGTCGATGCGCGCAATCAGCCCATCAGCATATTTCCTTAAGAAGGTAATGATCCGTTCATCCTGCTTGCAGCGCTGGTAGTATTCTAGCAGATGGGCCGCCGTCTTGCTCATCGCAGGCACGTCGTAGACAGGATTCGTTCTGTCGAAGATCGAAGTGGGATTCGGCGACGGCCCGAGGGTGCTCAATAACCATTGCTTGGTCTGGGCCTTATAGGTCAGACAGAAGAAACCGTCGGCATTCTGCGGAGCCTGAAGAGCCAGGTTGACGATCCGCTGCGCACGGCCGGCCAATTCGGGCATGTTCAGCTTCTTGCCCCAGTGGTACATCCCGCCGGCATCCCGGACGTTGTTCCAGAACTCGAAGTTCCAGAGGGCATCGCCAAACCCCAGCCCGCCCAGCGGCGCGACCATGCCGCCCACCGGCTGGCCGCCGAGTTCGAAGTCGAGAAACACGCCATGGTCCTTGAATCCCGGCACCGGCGCTTGTACGGCCGGATCCATCGGCTTGGAAACGACCCCGTAGACTGTCTTCACATATTCGTCAAACGGCATCGCCAGGTGGCCCCGTTGCCGCAGCACCTCGTGCCCATACTTCCGCCACTGATGGCGAACCACCTTCTGGTATCCGCGATTGGCCGGTTCCTCAGCCCCGAGGAACAGGTCGAATCCGTACCGCACCCGCTTGGCATTCAGCTTGCGAACCATCGACTCGTCGTTGACTCTCTGGTAACGCACGTGATGGCAGACGATGAAGTCCATCATGCCGTACGATAGCACGGGCTTTGGTGTCAGGCCGGAAACGACATTCAGGTCCAAGGCCGTCGGCATCGTGTACTTGTCGTCCTCAATCGGAGATGAAAACTGGTTGCGGGCGACCTTCTGGTTCCGACGCGCGTCCGGCGAGACAACCCGATATTGGTTGATCATTTGCAGGTCGGGAACGAGCGCGGCAAACAGCCCGCCCTCCTGCAGGATGACGGCCGGCGCGTGGAAGGCGTGGTCGCCTATCACCTGGTCTCGGCCGGGGCCCGCCCGTGTATCGTCCATCTTCACCGTCGGTGAGTGGATGAATTCCGGCCTCTTCTCACAACGGAAGGTGAAAGAGCTCATCAGGTAGTCCAGAAGCGGCTCTTTCAGGTTGGCAGTCACCTCGACGTGAAAATAGGAGTCGCCTTTCCTCAAGGAAAGGGTCTGCTCCAGATCGACTCCGTCTCTGGCGCCCGTGAGCCGCACGACGACCTCATCCGGGGAGTTCTTAAGGATCGCAGGATGGCCGACGATCTCACTGGCCTGATAGCGGCGACCAGTAACCGTGGTATCGAAGAGCTTGTTGCCCGCGGGGTTGGCCTTGAAATCGGGCCGGAACGATTCGCAGACCTCGCGCCAGCCACCCGCCGAAGTACGCGCCTTGAACGAGGCGGCGACGAGGTCCTGAGCCAGAGAGAGGTCTACCGCGACAATTCCGTTGTCGATATGCATGCCGGCCGTGTCGCTGCGCACTGCCACGGGAAACGCCGCCATCTTGGGGTCGCCAGCGTTCTCGCGGACGGGACCGGCCGCTTCTCGCGGCGGCATCTCGCGGTTGTGCCCGGCGCCGGGGCGCGCGTACCAGAAGGTTCCCGCCGCATACGTCGTCGGGACGTTCCCATTCTCGGCGGCTTCCATATCCACCTTCAACGAAGTCCGAAACGGAATCGCATCCAGCAGCCGCTCGCGTGACACCGTGTGATTCCCGCTCCAGTTCGCTTTTCCACGAGCATCGCGATCTGGTGCGGACATAAAGGGGGAATTCCAGAAATTGGCCATACCCCAGGCATAGCCATAGTAGTCTTCTGTCCCGGTTCCGAGATAAGAGGGGAAGGTCTCGCCGTCGATGTAGATTCGCTCATCGCCTTCGCCGTACCAGCACGCACCGGAATTAAAGACGCTCAGCGTATCGGCAACGTACACGCCGTCTCCCTTGATCTCAATGTAGTTCCAGTCGCTCGGCCGCGTTGGATTGCCGAGCCGCCAGTTCGCATGGAAAAGCATGGAACGGTCATCCCACGTCCAGCTTCCGGTCCGGACCGTCATCGTGGCCTGCACCTCGGTGTTTCCTGTATTTCGGAGTTGGACGCTGGCCTGTGATTGGTAAGGCATCACAAAGTAACAGGAGAATCGGCCGCCGGCTTCCACCTGGCGGTTGCGATTCCAGTGGGGCCTGACAAACACACCGTTGGGGGTCGGCTTGGCGGGATGTGCGTCTTTGTCGAAGAACCCGCCACCGAAGAACTCGGAAACAGGGCACCAGACGGTTTCTTCTCCGTCAAAAGTCATCGCGACAAAAAGGCTGCGAAGCACCGCCGGGGCGACGGTCGGATTCAGCGCTACCACAAACTCCCGGACCGCTCCCGGACCTTGGGGCAGGCCTACGGACAAAGATTGCCCGGGCTTGATGATACCGGCCTGCCTCGTTTCATCGCCTTTCCGGATGTCGGTGCCGGGTTTCGAGAGGGACGCGGCCGCCATGGTCCGGTTGTCTTTCAGGCGGTCGTAACCGCTCTGCGTGAAAGATTCGACAAGGGTGCCCGGTTCATAGCTTCGATAGTTGACGTGATAGTAGAACACGTTATAGCCAGGCGGGGTGGTGGCAGTCGTATGCGTTTCAATGGTGACCTTGCAGCCCTTGGCATAGGGAATGGGAAAGTAAAGGTCGCCGGCCATTTGCCTGTATCCTTCCGCTAGTCCGATCTGGTGGCCTTGCGGAAGTCCGTCCTTGTCCACGGTGTCCTTTTCGTCCGAGGCGATGAACGAGAAAGGCTCCTCGAAAATCCCCCGCGCGCTGGCCATCTTCGAGAAGTCCCCCTGAAGAGCCGGCGTATCGTTCCCGTCGAGGTAGAACCGGATCGTCATCTTCGGCGTCTCATTGCCGAAATCCAGCGGCTTCCAGATCCGGGTAATGCAGCCAGGGCCGGCATCTTCCATGATAACGTACTCGGTGCGTCCGCCGACCTGCTCTTCTCGCAGGAAGTGGTTGTAATCGTGGTTGTTCCACCAGGAGGGAGTCCCCAGCACCTGGGTCCGGTCCCAGCTGCTCGCCTGCTTGCAGACATACGATGGACTGGGCTTTCGAGCGACGGCGTCGCGATCGATCATCTCCTCGAGCAGCGACTGCATGGTCACCACATGAGCGCCGGGCTCCGCCTTCCCGCCGGCGGCCCCGTGCAGCGGCGGCGGTTCTGCGGCCGCCGTTGAAACCGCAAGCACCGCCATCGCGGCCGAGAACAAAAGCAGGTAGCCAATCATCGCGGACTCCTTCCTCCCCTTGAGAACAGCGCGTGTTTCATCGGTTTGGACGCAGGCCAGCAGGATCGATCTTCATCGTATAGTGCGCCAGTCGCGCCGCATCGACTCGCTGTGCGGGCCCGTCGTTGATGACCAGGTTATACTCGCCCGCCGGCAAGCCGACCACGCGCAGTTCAATTTCGTACGGCTTGTCGTACGGATCGGGCAACGCCGCAAGCTGATTGACCAGATCCAGGCGCACCGTCTTGCCGTCGAGCCTGTAGGAGCGGACGTAAACCCCGTCAACCCCCACGGCCACCTTCTTGCCAAAGTCCACGTACACGCCGCCCAGTTCGCGCAGGGCGTCGCTCAGGCCGGCAAACAGGCCGGTTCCTTCGCCGGAACCGGGAGAGGTCCGCATGCAGTTCTGCTCCGAGCCTTCGTGGTTGATGTTCTCCGGGCCGAGGCCCAGGGGGTAGTTGGGGAACCGGTAGATGTTATTGCTGATGTGGCGAGGATGATTGATCAGCGTGACGCTCGCTCGCGCCGCGGCGACCGCTCGCTCCAACAGGTCCTGACGCCCCAGTTCCTTTCCGTATAGTGCCAGCGTGCCGACGGTCCATGCGGTATGGCAATTCAGCCAGGCCGCATCGCCGTTGTCGGTATCGAACCCGCCATACGCGTACGCGGTATAGACGAAATGCGGATCCCAGACAGTCTGATACAGGCCGGCGTAGTCTATGACCTGCTCGCCGGCTTCCAGGTAGGGGCGTTTGCCGGTCAGGCGGAACAGCTCGGCCAGGCCACCTGCCGCCCAGATCATCGGCATGGTGCCGCGAGTGTCCTGGTTCTGCGTCTTGTCTTCCCAGTTCACAGGCTTGATGCCGCAGGAGAAAAAGCCCTCGAAGTCGCGCCACCGCTGCCGCGGGATGACTTCCTTGATGAGATAGTCGGCGACCTTCTCGGCCCCGTCCAGGTAGCGCCGGTCTTTGGTGGCGGCGTACAGCTCGCAGAGGAACCAGACGTTGGCCCCGCCCTCGCCGTGATCGGGCAGAATATCGTTCGGCGTGCCATCCGCGTTGAAGAACATGGGAATCTGGCCATGCCTGTCCATGTGCCGCAGCAGGAGGTCGGCATACGGCCGCAGGAAGGCCACGATGCGGTCATCCTTCTCGCAGAGGCGATTGTAACGCAACAGGTGCACTCCCGTGACACTGCACCCGGCGGTGTGGTACGACCGCGGCCGCTCGTTGCTCGGATCGAGCCCCATGTGCGCCGTCTTGTCATCCCCGGCAAAGACAAGCCCAGGCTTCCACTCCTTGCGGTCGACGTGGTAATCGCAGGCGAACAGGCCGTTCGTGCGCGGCGCCAGCAGGGCGAGGTTGACGATACGCCGAGCGCGCTCCAGGAGCTTCTCATCCTTCAGCGCCTGGCCCCAGGAGTACATCCCGACGGCGTCGCGGCAGTTGTTCCACCACGGACTGTTGCTGAGGAGATCGCTCCAGAAGTGGACGGCATTGCACCACCCGCCGACCTTCTGGCCGTCCATATCAAACTCGGCGAAGCCCTGGTTCTTGTTCCAGCCGAGAATCGCCGGATAGATGACCTTGAAGTACTCGCCGAATGGCATCGCTTGCGGGCGCGGCTTGGCGAAAAGCGGGCTGCCGTAGCGTTGCCATTGGTAGCGTGCAACCCGCTGGAACCCACGATACGGCTGCGCGTCGGCCGAGACGAACAAGTCAAACCCGTAGCCGACGCGAGGCGAAGAGAGCGTGCGGACCATGGTGCCATCGCTCGGATGCCGCCAACGCATGTGTTGCACGGGGATGAAATCTATCAAACCGTAGGCCAACAGCGGCTGCCCGGTCAGCCCGGAGGTGAGCGTGTAGTCCAGGGCAGTCGGCATCGAGTTGTTCGCCGCCTCGGCGGGGGTGGGGTCCCCACCGGCTATCCCCCCGCGAGGACGCGCGTCGGGCGAAGGCACCTTGAGCCGGTTGATCAGGTCAAGGTCCGGCACCAACGCGCCGAACAGGTTGTTCTGCTGCGCAATGATCGCTGGAGCGTAGAAGATGCGGTCGCCGAGGATGAACTCGGGGCTGTCGGGCTTGCGTGGCACTGCACTGGGCCAATCAGCGTACCAGCCTGGCCCCTTGCTTTTGGGCGTGTGGATGAAGTCGGGCTTGCCCTCGCAGCGAAAGGTGAAGGTGGACAGCAGGTACTCCAGCTTCGGCTGTGGGTCGATCAGGTCGGCCTCTATCTCGATGTGAGCATAGTCCAGGCCCTCGCCGAGCGTGATGCGCTGGCGGACCGGGCGATTCTGCGACCGGCCGCTCAGTTCGACTGTGGTCTGCCCGTTCTCGCGGCGGGGCTGGCCGATGGTGTCGAGAATTTCGGTCACGATCAAGCGGTGGGCCGGATCGCGGGCGGAATCGTAGAGAACGTTGGCGCCCTCCGGCAGCGGCCGTGGCGGACGCAGCGATTCGGCCACGGGCACCCACTCCTGTCCGCGCCGGGCGAAATACTCCTGTCGGATGCCGCCGGACAGGGGAGTGAAGCGCACCTTGATTCGGCCGTTGTCAATCTCCATCGGGTCTCCTTTCTGCCTGGCCTCCGCGGAAAAAGATCCGGCGGATAGATACAAGGAGCCAGCCATTACGACGATACTTGCGAGCCATGCCTGCCTCACGGGTCAAACCTCCAGTACCTATCCGAGTAACAGCCCACTACGAGCAGAGTCATCTCAGCTTCTCGGCTTTGATATAGTCCAGCCCGAACTTCAGGGGCTTATGAGCCTTCTCATCGGCGCCTATAAACTCGATCAGCAGCCGATTGCCTCCCCGCCCCAGTGAGATCTCGCCGGTCGCCGAGGGCTTGGGGGCGTACAGGTTGATGGGCTCCCCAGCCTTCGTGCCGTCAATGTAGATCTGGACTCTGGCGCCGTCCGGGGTCTTGGCGAAGTTCGCCCAGAGTTCGAACTGCGGCACAATGAACTTGCCCTCAGCATCCACTTTCCCGCCAGTTGGCTCGATCAGGAATTCAGCCTTATCGCCAGGTTTGCCTTCCGTCCACCAGTAGGCATCGGCGCTGAAACCGGCATTCGCTTCCTTCTGCACGCCGGTCTTGCCGCCGGTATGCCCGATCGCGATCATGCGTTCCGCCTCAAGCGCCAGCGGCAGCCCGGGATAGGGCGACGGGATCGGCTGCCTGGCCAGTTCCGGGGCCGGCCCATAGTTGCAGGTTGCACCCGGCCTTGCATACCAGTAGGTCGTCCCCGCGTAAGCGACTTCGGCGTTTGGCACGGCTCCCCATGCCTCGATATCGAACTGCAGCGATTTCCTGAAGGGAACGGCGTCCAGGCTCCGGCAGCGAGTGTTGGTCCTGTGCCCCATGTGCGCGTAGAGGTCCACACGTGGCTGGGCATGGAAGGGCTCTGTGAACACAACCGGCGCCCCGTAGGCGTAACCATAGTAGTCTTCCGTGCCTGTTCCGAAGTGCGACGGGAACGATTCGCCGTCAATGTAGATCTTCTCGTCGCCCTCACCCCACCAGAGGCAATGATTGGTCATCAAGGCGAGGGTATCGCCCACCATCACTCCTTGGCCGGCGGCCTTGATGAAATTCCAGTCCAGCGGGGGACAGTTCAAGAAAGGCCACTGGTAGTGCCATGTCGCGTGGAAGTGCATCGACCGCTCGTCCCAATTCCATTTTCCGACGGCCACTTTCAACCTGGCCCTGACATCCTGGTTGCCGAGATTCGTCAGCGTGATTTTGGCCGATCTCTCAAAAGGCATCACCCAGCGGCAGGTCATAGTGCCGTCCTCCGCCACCGTGCGATACCAGTCCTGGAACGGGTTGAGTCCCACCCCGCTGCCTGACCAATCTCCCCCCGGGCACCATACGGTATCCTCTCCGTCGAAGTTTATCGTCAGCACAGTCGCCCGCAGCGCTTTCTCCAGGTCTTTGGCTTCCAGCCTGATCTCGAGCGAACGTATCGATGCGGATCCCTTGCCGAGTTCCAGCGCGGCCTGCCCGTCCGGCTGTATGACCTCGTCGAGCGAGGTGACTCGAGTACCCTTGGCTTTCGCTGGGTTCACCAAAATCCGGCCAACCGTATCGATGGCCGCTTGCGCCGCCTTGAGCCCTTCCATGGAGAAGGTCTCCACCCGGGTGCCAGGCTCGTAGGTCCGGTAGTTGATGTTCCAGTAGTTCCCGTCGGTCGGGTCCTTTGTATCCCAGAAGTTGGGGCCCTCCCAAGTGATGACACAGCGCCTGGCATAGGGGATCGGCAGAAAGAGATTCTTCCCTGCCGCCGGGACGGTGGGAATGACACACCTGGAGAACGGCGGCTTGATTTCGCCCTGGCCCCCGAAGATTTCCATGTCCTTGCCGGTGATTACGGGAGTCTCCGAATCATCCAAGTAGATCCGATAGATGCCCTTGGTCGTGGCGGCCTGCCAGGCACGGACCACGCAGCCGGGCCCCTGGGCATCGAACATCACCCGCTCGCTGCGCCCCTGGTGTTCCTCGACGCGCAGGAAGTTGCTCATATCCATGTTGGCAAACCAGCCCGGTTTGTCGGGAGCGACAGATGCCCGGTCATAGCTGCTGAACTGGCGGCAACTGTAAGCCGGCCCCGGCCAGCGCGCCACCGCCGAGCAGTCGATCATCTCATTCAGCAATGACTCGAGTGTGATTGGCTTGCCGGCGCCCGACGCAGTAGCACTAGCCACAGCTTTCTCCTTTAGCTCTCCATCTCTTGGGACACCTGTTTCTGACACACTTCTTGTTTCGCAACCGCTGATTCCCAAAACCAAGACTGCCAATGAAGGCAGGATAAATCTGCTGAATCCTTTCTTAATCTCCATTTTAGCGCTTCACAAAAAACAACGGGGCACAACTCTCAACGCTGCTGCTCGTCTACTGGCAGATTAGTCTATCAGATAGCACCCCCTCAGGCAATCGCAAACAGTTCTCTGGAGTAATGGGCGGGGGTGTGTGCGATTAGGGACAGACACATCGTGGCGCAACCGCGCGCGGGTGTAGGCCGGGTCCCCTGACACGGCGATGCCGCGCGGGGTCGCGCGGCGGGGGGACCCCTCCGTGGGGCGTCCTTCGCCTGGCGGGGCCACCGGGCCTGCAGAGCGGCCGGATTTGCAGTTCCACGCCGCTCCACAGTCCCACCCTCTCGCCGCACAATCGGCAGGGTCTGCGTTCGGCCTCTCTGCCCGTCCCGCCCTCAGATGCGAATGGCGCTTACTTCTTGGCCTCGTATACCCGCACTTCCACCAGGTGCACCCCCATATTGGCGCTATTCTTGAGCATGGTCACGCGGACGTAGCGGCCGGCGGCAGGTGCAAAGGTGCTGGAATGTCCTTTGGGGCTCGAGGGCGTGGTATTCTTGCTCATGTCGACTACCGGCGTCCACGTTTTGCCGTCGGTCGAAAGCTCCACGGTGTACTGGTAGTACCGATGGCCGTCCCAGAACGGGAAAACCGTCGCGCGGTCCAGCGTGTAGGTTTCTCCCAGGTCGATCTGAAGCCATTGGGGCGACGGGCTGGCCCACCAGGCGCTGTCCAGCAGGACCGAGCCGTCCACCGCGTTGGCCGGGACGTAACTGGCCTCGGTTCCCGAGGCCGTGACGGGCTTGCCGGTGGTGAGGTTGATTTCCTTGTTGGACCAGGTGAACGCGGCGGCCGAAGCGTAGCCCAGCAGTTTGCCCGCGGCGTCGAACGCTGCGGCGGTAACCCGGGCCGTGTCGGTGAGTTTGAAGGGGCCGGTGTAGAGCGTGGAGCCAGCCGTCGGCACGGTGCCGTCGAGGGTATAGCGAATGGGCGCATCCTTGATCGTCGACGAGAAGGCGACCGTCAGTTGCTCGTCGAAGATGTTGGCCTCGCGCAGGCCCTGGCCGGCGATGTTCACGGTTCGAATCAGGCTGCCGAGCCGCGCCTCGGTTGCCGCGGCTCGCCGGTTGATCTCCTCCTCGGCAAAGACGTTGTCCGGCCCCCAGGTGCGCTCATGCCGGATGGGAATACCCTTCAGATAGGCGGAAATCAGGGCCTCGCTGCTCATTTCCCACATCGGCAGCAACGCGCCGATGACCTTGTCGGTGCGCTTCAGGAAGCTGCCGTTGCAGATGTACATATTCCACTCCACGAGAGGCACCGACAGACCCCACGGCACGGTGATGGTGGTGAAGCCCGCGGCCTGGTATCGTTCGGCGGAGCGGGCGTTGCCTTCCCAGGTCATCACGATCACGTCGTCTTTCACCGGATCGGTAACGGGGGCGCCTTCCCACGCGATGGTCTTCTTGCCGCGTTTGGCGATGAACTGGCTCATTATCTGAACGTGCCGGATGAACAACTCGTGTACGCCCGTCATCTTGTGCTTGGCCATATACTCCGTGGTGGCCGGCAGGCTGGCCAGAATGCCCAGTTGCGTCTCATCGCAGCCGATGTGGAAATACGGGCTGCTTTTGAAGACCTCGCAGATTTCGCCCACCAGCGTGTCCAAGGCGGGGTACATCTTGTCGTTGGCCATGTTCATGGCGGCGATCCATGCCTCCCCGCCGGGCTCCTTGGGGGCGTCGAACAGCTCAGGCATGGCTCGGCGGAGAGCGGTGCTGTGCCCGGGCGTTTCGAGTTCCGGCACCAAGGTCACCCCACGGGCGTCGGCGAAGGCCACCAGGTCGGTCAGTTCCTTCATCGTATAAACGCGGGGCGGTATGCCGCCGTGGGCGGCGGTGTTCCGCGAACCGAGCTTGGGGAAAGCCTTGGAGGGAAACGTGAAGCCCTGGTCGTCAGAGAGGTGCATGTGCAGATAACGCACCTTGTAGAAGCGGCAGGCCTGGATGGTCTGGCGGAGGGCTTCGGGTGAAATGTACTGCCGGCCGAGGTCGACCATGATGGCCAGGAAGTCCGCCTGGGGCCAGTCCTTGACGGTCATCCGGGGCAGGGTCAGTTTGTCGCCCTCGAGCACGAGCGCCTGCAGCACGGTGGCCGAGCCCTCCGCCGCCGCGCGGGTGTCGAAGCCTTCGACGACGGCCCGGTCGGTGACGGCAATCGTGTGGGCGTAATCGCGGGTATAGCCGAACTTGTTCTTCTGGACGGTGTAGATGTCGGCGTCGGCCTTGAGGGCGGCGTTGACCTTCAGCACGATATCGCCCGGGGCGCTGTCGCCCGTTGCCGTCGCCAGGCGTCGCCCGGTGGCCAGGTAAATCTCGTCCGAGAGAATGCCCGCCAGGGGCTTGAGGTCGTCACTGGCGGCCACGATGCGGCTGGCGGCGGTCAGTTCCAGCCGGCCCTCCTGAAGCGTCAGCGACTTGGGCCAGGGAATCAGGTTCAGCCCGGCGGGCCGGACAGGAAGTTCCTGCGCTAAAGCCGGCCCGGCACCTATGGCTGCCACTGCCAGCGCCGCGGCCAGCAGGCGGGTGTACGTGCCGATACGAATCGATCCAAGACGAACGCGATACGCTTGCATGTTCGGCTCCTCTGAGTTTGCGGTTGGACTTGACGAACAGACCGACAACACTTTCACTACAGTTTTGTCCTTTGCCATCACTTCCGGATAGAACCATAAGGTATCAGCGGCCGGACCGAGATATCCTCGAAAACAACGTCACCCTGGTTGGCGAAGAGGAACAGACGGTCGCCTTGTGCGGGCTGACGCTTGAGGATCGTCCGCCGGCCGTCAATGCAAGCATCGACGAGGTCGTCTTTGACGATCAGGTCCAAGTCAAAAGGACGGTCCAAACCGGTCAGGTTCCCAATGCATGCGTCCGCAGCGACAGCCACCATTGGGCCGGTATAATCCTTCGCCATTCCGCCATTCTCAGGCACGCCGTACTGC
This sequence comes from uncultured Planctomycetota bacterium, assembly GCA_964466285.1. Lineage (GTDB taxonomy): Bacteria > Planctomycetota > PUPC01 > PUPC01 > PUPC01 > CAYXNI01. The sequence goes on from CAYXNI010000009.1 coordinate 17,099, forward strand.
GCGCGCTGCCGGCCCGGCTCGAACCGCAGCTCGCAGCCCTCTTCGTAATTCCCTTTCCCGCGGAGGGTAACGCCAAAATGTTTCACGCCCGCACCCGGTTTGATCCGCAGAGTAATCCGTACATTCTGCGGAACATCCTTGAGCATGGCAATCCCAAGGCCGTCCTGCGCACGGACGTGAATGGCGCCGGCATCCTCGGTGGCATTGCCCCGTAGAGGCTCGAACGCGAGCTTCAGCGGTTCGCCGCTTGCCGGAATCATCTCGGCCGGCCATTTCATCCCCAACGTGCCATCCGGGTTCTGAACCAGTTCGCGGAAGATCAGTTCCTGCGCGTAAGGTCCTTCTGCAAAACCCACCCACAGATACCGGTTCTTCCCGAACTTTGCCACTTCGGGAACATAGATCGCATCGCGCAGGTCCTGGCTGGCCGGGGCAACCCATTTCCCGGCCTCCATCGGCTCTCGCGACATACGATACTGGCCATGGAAGTAGAAATAGTACCAGCCGTTCCAGTTGAAATAGCTTGTGCAAATCCAGCCGGCAAACACTTCCTTCAAACAGGGCAGTTCCGTCGTTTCCTGCCATTTTATCAGATCAGTCGAACTGAACACTTTGTGTCCTGAGACATTCATAAACCAACGGCGGCCTGTGGCATCGGGCCAAACAGCCGGGTTGATATCGGCGGGGCTCAGGTACTCCATAACCGACAGCGGCTCGGGATGCTTCTGGAAGTTAATGCCGTCCGTGCTGGTCGCCATGAAGATATTGTCGCCCTGGTACGGAGCGTCTTTCCACAGGATCCGCCGGCCATGCTGGACATAATAAAGATAGTACTTCCCGTCGAAGTAAATGCATTGCCCGGTCCCAAGGGATAGCTCCGTCGGGTCCGTAATCGCCAAGGCCGGCGGATGATGTTCCCAATGGACCAGGTCCTTGGAGCTGACGTGGGCCCATTGATGGGCCCCTGTCCACCACTTGCTTGCGATGTGTCGGCGATCGAAAAGGTAGAACACGTGGAACCGCTTGCCGTCCCAGAACGGCATGCAATCCCCAACGAAGGCATTGTATCCACGGGGCCGCCAATATTGGACTGATGTACTCTCCGGGCCAAGGATCTCAACGTCACGCCGGGCCACTTCTTTCTTGCCGCCGCTGAGGACCGTGATTTCCTCATCCCGCAGGGCTCGTTTCCACAAGGCCACATGGTCAATCTGCCCATGAAAACCGCCGGCCAACTGACCATCCTTGTACCCGGCCCCGATCAGGAACGGGCCCTTGAACCGGAACAGCGCCCCGTGCGGCCACTCCTCATCCACCAGCACGCCGTCAATGAACAGTTCCAGATTGGGCCCCTTGAAACGGACCACCACGTCGTGCCACTCCTTCGCGCCGATCAGCTCGACCGGAGCGCTGATCCGCATCACACCGTTGACAAAGTCCTCGTTCGTCTGGATTTGCGGGACAATAAGGCTTTTGTACCACCACGAATCATTAAAGTATTCCGGCTTAACGCTGCTGGCGGCCGGTTCCGTGCGCCAGCGGAACTCCAGTGTTTTTCCTTCCCGAATCCGCCCGGCCTCCCGTCGTCCGATCGTCTCACGCGCGACCTGGGCACAGTACAGGAGATTGGCCAGCTTGTCGCCGGGATCCTGCCGGGCGAGCAGCGGCGTATCCCACTTCCCCCCCGGATCACGCACACGGAGGCAGAGGGTCATTTCGCTGCCGGTCAGCTCAAGCGGTTGGCCATCCGGGCCGGTGGCAACGAGGTATCCGCCGCGGAACTCGGCCACGCGTCCGTCACCGCCTCTTCGTAACGACGCCTCCCGCTCGTCCCCCTTCAGTTCAATGCCAAGCTTGACCTCTCCCTGGCATGTCAGCTTGCCTGTATTTTTCGCTCCCTCCTTCACCTCTCCCATGTCCCAAACGGCCACGGCATCGTCAAACGGCGAACCGGCCGAGGGTGCGCAACCACTGGCGTTCAGCGCGAGGGTCATGACAAGAACCCCCTGCCACCGCATG
>CAYXNI010000010.1:0-18923 GCA_964466285.1 uncultured Planctomycetota bacterium
CGGGCGAGGTCTTCGTACTGCTCGGTCTGCGACGGGAGGGTGAACTGCTCGTCGTAGACACGGCGGACGACTTCGACCGGGTTGCCCGGCTGGGTGTAGGCGGTGCCTTCGTAGCCTTCGGCGGGCCGGCGGACGGAGAGCGGCTCGTCGAGATAGGAATAGACGAGGCAGAGGTCGGCGGCGCATTCGGCGTCGCCCTCAATGTACTCGTCGCCCACGGTTGCGGGCTGTGCGAGCAGGATGATGCCGTTCGGGAAGTCGAAGGAGGCCGGAACCCAGGCCCATGCGCCGGTGTCGGTCTTGCGGTAGACTTGCGGGCCGTGCGCCGGGGTGTTCGTGCCGAGCGAGGCCGGCTCGGCCAGGTTGTGCGTCATCCGCCGCTTGGCGGTGTCGGTGACCTGGAAGCGGCGGTAGACGCGGCCGTAGGTGTCGCCGTTCTCCGGGTCGAAGCACTTGGCGCAGGTCCAGTCGGTCTCGAGGCCGGTGGTCCAGAGTTTGGTGAGGCCGGCGTCCGAGAGGTAGAGGGTCTGGTTGACGGGGCGCATGGGGCCGAAGATTTGCAGGGCGGTGGCGCGGCCGCGGGTGGAGGGCTTGAGGAGCGCGGAGAGCGGCTTGTCCGGCGAGTTGTAGGTGACGGTCTTTTCCGGCAGTTCGGCCACCGGCAGGAAACGATAGGTCTGCGTGTCGGGGTCTGCCGCGAAGCGATGGGCTGGCTGGAAGGCCATGAGCTCGGTGAGCGCGGCGTCGAAGTGCTGGGAGTCAAGAACCACCTTCGGAGGGACAACGGTGAGGGCGTCCAGTTCGCCGGTCACGTAGCCGGTGGCGGGCGCGGCGGCGATGACACCCGCGGCGCGGAGCTCGTCCGCATGGTTGTCGAAGAGCCACTGGATGATTTCGCCGACGGTCTTGCCGGAGCGGTTCTCATCGTAGTCCTCGTCGTCGGGCGGCGCGTTGAAGACCGCGCGTGGGAAGCCGTGGTCGGGGTCGGAGACGGTGACGTCCTTGGAGAGCTCGCGCAGGCCGAGGCAGCGGCAGACGACGCGTTCCGCCTTGGGCGCGCCGTCGAGGTCGATCCGCTTGATCCGCCCGCGGAACCGGACGGCGCCGTCGACGGACAGGGTCACGCGGTCCTCGACGGAGAAGGCGGCTTCGTGGTGGGGAACGTTCTCGGCGAAGGAGAACTCGCGCGGCCGGGTCCACGACGCGGACAGGGAGTGGAGCGAGAGATTCGCCTCGGACAGGTTCTGCTCGACGCCGTTAATGGTGAGAACGCAGGTCATGTGTGCCTCTGAAATGACAAATGACGGAATGACGAATCAAGCAGCGAATGACGAATGACAAATGTCGATTCAAGGAGCAAATGGCGAATGACGAATGAAGAGCCGCGTTTCGCAAGTCATGTCCAAGGACGAATGAACACCATGCGGCGCGAGCCTTGGTTTCGTCATTCGAGCTTTGTCATTGATTCGACATTCGGCATTGGTCATTTGGCATTCGGACCCCGATAGGCATTGACGGCGTCGTGCCGGGTCTATGTCGGATCGGAGGCGCAGGTGAATTCGAGGACGAGGTTGGCGTCGAAGCCGGCCTGCCTGCGGTCTTCGCGGCGGGACGGGCGGATGAGGTCGAGGCGGGCGTCGGGCCAGGTGATTCGGACGACGGAGCCGGTCTTCCAGACGAGGCCGGCACGGGTTCCGCCGAGCGCGCCGCGGAGCGTGCCAACGTACTCGATGACCTTCCAGTCGGCGTTGCGGACGACGAGGACGGCGGCCCGGATGCGGTAGAACCAGTTGCGGGAGGTGTCGTCGAGCTCGGCGAAGGTGGACCAGAGCAAGGGCTCTTCGCGGTGGGCGAGCGCTTCGACGCGTGGCACAAGCAGCCGCCCCTGGTCGCCGATCTGGACATCGTTGAATTCAATCACGTCGCTCATGCGAACTCCTGTTTAGTTTCGAGTTTAACGTTTAAGGTTTAGAGTTGAAGGCCAATACAGACGGGTCCTCGCGAAACGTTAAACTCGAAACCTTCAACTCTAAACTCAGAAGAGGTCCGACGTCGCTTCGGCGGCGCGGGGCTGGGTGACGGAGCGGTTCCTGCGCGGGCGGATGATGTTGCCGCCGGTGTCGCGCAGGTGCAGGCGCTCGGGCCAGCCGTGGAGGATTTTGTCGGTGAGCTCACGAGCGGAGCGGACGAGGCGTGCGGCGGAGCCGTCGCCGGGCTGGCCGAGCCGCAGGTCTTTGTACTCGATTGCCTTGGCCGCGGCAAGCAGGTCCCAGAGCATGGAGACGAGCGCGGGGGTGGAGGCGGCCCAGCCCGAGATGTCGTAGTCGGCGGAGAAGAGCGACTCGACCATCGTGTCGGCCGCGGTCATCGCAGCGTCGAGGTCGGCCTGCGTAATGCCGTCCTGCGCGTTAGCGGCAAGCGGCGGGAAGCCCTTGAGGTAGCCGACGCCGACCTGGAGGTCGGCGCCGTAGTGTTCGGGTGCGGCGGTCTCCTGCACGTAGAAATCCTGCGTTACCGTCTGCTCGCCTTCGTCTTCGACCCAGGTGTAGTACCATCGGTCGAGGTATCGGCCGGCGTCGTCGAGCAGGTTGCCGGAGGCGGTGGCGTAGTACTCGCCGCTCCCGGACTCGTGTTCGAGCGAGGCGATGGTCTGGAGGACGGTCGCGCCGTCGGTGTCGATGATCTCGACTTGGCGTACCTGATACGGGTCGGTCGGAGCTCCGTCCCACCGGAACAGGATTCCGAGCTGTACGTCGGAGTCTTTTTGTGCTCTGCCGCGTGGAAGGGCCATTGTCAGATCTCCTGTGTCTGGCGTTGAGCGGGAACGTTCTGAATCGCCTCGCGGATCTTTTCGAGTGTGTCCGAGGAGTTGGACCAGCCGCTGCCCTTGATGTCCGCAAGAGTGGCCTCCTTGGCCACTGTTGCGTCCTTCGCGACAGTGGAGTCGACCGCCCGCGTACTGACCGCCACGTCGACGTAGCCGTTCGGGTCGGGGTCGTCGTGGGTGCTGTACGCCGTCGAGGGGTCGAACCCAACGACCTGCACCTTGTCGCCGGGGCATTCGGCGGTGTTTGCCGACTTGTACCGCGTCTCGATGATGGTGCCTGCGGTGAGCACCGCCGTTTGTGTAAGCTCGGCGTAGTAGCGCCCGTTTCCGATGGCGGCGAGCACGCTGATTCCCGTGTTGGTCCATGCGGCGCCGTTAGAACTGATTTGCGGCTGCCCGCCGGCCTCGCCGGTCTCGGCGGTCATGCCGTCGGTCGCGTCAACCAGGTGGAAATAGACGTACCGTTTCGCGGCAGTCGCCTCGTTCGCCTTCACGAAAATTGACATTGCTCAACTCCTCCTTCGCTTCTCGACATATTCTCGAAAAAAGAATGGATGATTTGTCACGAGCTGCAGGTCAAGGTTGCGGACGATGTAGGAAATCCACAGGGCGCTAGCGCTATTTCTTGTGACAACCGGCATCACGTACCTGCGGGCTGTCCCATCATCATCAATGGTAAGCGTGTCGAGCAATTCGCCGGGAAGCCGCGTGGCCGCAGAGTAGACTTTCAGCGTTAGTGTGGAACCGGCCCGCGTTTCCGTGCAGTAGTAATCGGTCGAGTGTGCCGCATTCATAATGTCTTGCGCTTGCTGCGCACCGTTCAATACATGGCGCAGTCGAATGGTGTATACTGCGCTTATCTCGACAGCGACGGTGCCAGCAATGTCTTGGGGATTCGCAAATACATGGTCCAGAACAGTCGCCTTCATGCAGACGCCACCCATCGCCGTTCCACTGTGCGTCACCATCCGAAAATCGTACAGATGCTCAAAGTCCGTGAAGAATCCGTCTCCATAATCTTTGCGAACGTAAGCAACCTCATCATTCCAGCACGTGATGCTGATCTGGGTCGCTGAATCAACGGTTATGTGAGCGTTCGGATCAACCTCTGTGTATGTGGTAAAGTCCTCAAGCGGGTCGATTTCGGTTGCTTCGGTGGGTTCGGCGGTCAGCAGCGGGTGATTTCGCAGGGCGTCATCGAATGCCGTGCTCTTGCGAGCAGCGATCTTTCGAGCATGACGAGCGGTCTGCTCCGGCCCGTCTTCTTTCTCGCCTGGCTTGATAGGCTCGACAATCGCACGAAGTTCGTTGACGCGGGTGTGGAGTTTATGCAACCGGTTATCCCAGTCTTTGCGGAAGGCCAGGAACTCTGTGTGTGTCATTGTCGGCGGAGCCAAGTTGAACTGGTCGATGAGCCGCTGCTGAAGCCGGTATGCCGCATTCAGTTCCTCGGCGGGCGCCATGTTGAGCAGAATCACCTCGCCAGCCATTATCCATCTCCCTTCGACTTCACTCAGGGCAGGTCCTTCTTGCCTGGAGGACCGTGCTCGTTTCGACGAACTGGGCCAACAGGCGCCTGAAAGTTCGCACCGCTCAAGCTGTCGTTTTGCGCGTTTTACGGCAAGAACCTGATAAGCAGGGAAACCGCTGCAATGACGAGCAGGCCGAGTGCGATGCGCCGGCCGACCCGCCGGTCGCGTTCCCGGTCATTATTTCTCACAACGGCAAGTTCCTCGCCGCGCTTCGCGCAGCGGGTGTTGATTGCGGCGATGTGTGCGTCCAGTTTCGAGTGCAGCCCGCCGATGTCCGCGCGAACCTCCTCTCGGAGAATCTGGTTGTCCTTGCGCAGAGCTCGGAACTGCTCGCGGATGTCGGGTTCCATGATTTGCTCACTTCTTTGCGAGGCCGAGCCTGACGAGCCAGCCGTGGAGGAAGCTCTCGACTCCGGCGGCCTGGGCCACGGTCTGGATGGATTGCTTGACCTGATTCGCCTCGTCAGTGCCCATGACCTTTCCGCAGGCCTCGACGCCCTGGATAATGGCCTCGCCGACCCGCTCGACCTGCTGAGCCACCTCTTTCACCTGCTGGTGGCGCTTCCAGCCGAAGATGCCGGCAATCGCGCCCAGGACGTTGACCGCGCCGCTGACCAGCGTGACGATCTCTATTCCGCTCATTGTCTTCTCCTTCGCTTTTCAGGTTCGGGTTGTGGAAGTGGATTCAGTGTCGAGGGCCTGCGCCAGTGCCGCCACGCTGCGGAACTTGCGCGAATGCTGGAGCGCTCGCCGGGCGTAGTGTTCGTAGTCCGCTTCAAGCTGGCCGATGGCCCGGACCCACGCGTCGGGGTTCTCATAGTCGTCCACCGCGATGCCGCCGGGCCCGAGCGCCTCGGGCAGGCCGCCCTGGCTGCTCACGACGGAAGGCACTCCGAGCGAGGCGGCCTCGGCGACCGTGCGGCCGAAGGCCTCGGCGTCGACGGCCGGGTGAATCAGAATCCGCGTCGCCCGGTAGACCTCGTCCATGCGGACCGCGACGGGCAGATAGGCGACGCGCTCCCACGGCACGTCGAGCGGTTGGCCTCCAACCGCCAGGAACTCGTGGCCGCCGAGCCGGCGAGTGAGTTGCTCGAACAGCCGCCGGCCCTTGCCCGGAGTGGGGCGGATGATCGTGACGTAGCGCCGCCGCGAAAGCCCGTGCTGCCGCGGGCCCGGAATCACCGGGTACTGGACGACCGGCCGCAAGTCCGCGTCCGGTCCGCCGAACACGCGCTCGATCACGCGCCGCGTGTATTCCGAGCTCCACGAGACGAGGTCCGCTGAACGGAACATCTCGCGCTGGACGTCGATGTCGATCCGGCGCCCGAGACAGCCGAGCGGGCAGGTGAGCGGGTCGGCGCGCCCGCCGGTCTCAACACAGACCCGCAGGCCGTCCTCCACGTGGTGCGAACAGGCGTGCTCGACCGGGTCGTACACGAACACGGCCGTCTTGCGGCCCTGCATCTTCGCCTCGCGGACGACGTGCGGCGCGACACGTGATTCCGTGAAGACCCAGCCGGGATTCGCGGCGTGCATCAGCTCGCCGAGGCCGCGCCGGGCGTAGGGCCGCCAGACGCACGTCTCGGCCTCGTGGCCGTGCCGGCGAAGGCGTTCGAGCAGGAGGTGCATGCTGATCTCGGCGCCGCCAAGCGCGGGCGGATAGGCGTGATCGCAGACGTACAGAATCCTGTGACGCATGAGCGCCTCGTGGGTGAATGAAAGGCGGTGACCGGTGGACGGTGATCGGTGTCAGGTGTTAGGTGTTGGGGGCCGGAACTGCCCGCTCGCGGCGCCTGTCCCGATCACCGATCACCTAACACCGATCACCTGTCACCTGACACCGAACACCTAACACCTAACCCCGAACCCCGAGCACCGAACGCCGAACACCTGACCCCGACCACCTGACCCCGACCACCGAACACCGCTCACCTGTCTTCGGCTACGGCGTCACGTCGGCGTAGACGACGGCGTCGGGCAGCGTGAGCACGGGCAGGAAATTCTTGCCCACGTACAGGTTGATGCCCGGCGGGTTGGTCTGGACGACGGCGTAGCTGAACGCCCCGTACGCCTTGATCAGGTCGTTCGAGCCGCCGCCGGCGGGGATCATCTGGCTGCCGAGCTGAAGCCGCCCGAAGGCGTTTTCGCGGGGCAGGAAGATGATCTTGTCGTCCGGGACGAACCGCTGGAAGACGCCGTTCCCGTCGATGTAGCCGGCGTTGTAGACGTGCCAGTCGAGGCCCATGAAGTGGGTGATGTAGCCGGACTCGGCGACCTGCTCGCGGACGGTCCCCTGGCCCAGCAGGTTCTGGACCTTGGTGTTCTTGATGATGTAGGCCATCGTGTTGCGGTTGCAGTAGGCGTCGGCGGCGGCGTAGCCGGAGTCCTTCTCGATCAGCTCGGCCCACGTGCCGACGTCGGCCGGGATGTCGGTCGTGTCCGTGGCCCAGCTCGTCTGTGCGGTCGGCTTGTGGGTGTCGTCGATGCCGTAGTCGATGGTGCGGTTCACGCCGCCGATCGTGGCGACGAGCGAGCCGCTGAGGGCCCTGGAGACGGCCCACTCGACGGTGTACGCGATGCGGGCCTCGAGGTCGGCCTGCTCGCGCGTGATGAGGGCGCGGGCGTTGTTCTGCTCGGACGTGCCCGGCTCGCGCAGCCAGCCGAGCGCCGCCTCGTCGAGCGCCTTCTCGAGATTCATGAGCAGGCAGGTGGCGGACTTCGTGTCGACGCTCATCATCTCGAGCTTCGACGCGGCCTGGTTGGGCACGCGGAACCCGGCCTTCTGCCGCGACGGCACCAGCACGTCCCAGCGGGCCTGAATGCCGTCGATGATCTCGTCGGGCAGCCGTGCGGTCAGCACCAGGTTCGGGTGCCGGAACTCCGCCACGGTCTTCGTCATCACCTGGTAGTTGAGAACGTCCAATTCGCCGAAAGAAGGCATGTTTCTACTCCTGTGCAAGGGGTTGTGTTCGAAAACTCGTGGTACGGGAATGTCGAATGACTAATCACGAATGTCTAATCAATGCGCGGAATGCCGAATGACGAATGTCTAATCAATGACGAAGCGCGAATGACGCACGCCTGACGAGGAACAAGAGCAACCGGTCTCATACCGCCGGTTGAGCGATTCGCTTCATTCGTCATTTGATTGCTTGATTAGTCATTCCGTCATTCGTCATTTCCGTCAGACATCTTCATCAAACACGCACTGCTTCAGGTCGGTCTTGGCGTTGGCGTCGAGGCCGATGAGCGCGGAGGCGATGAAGTCGCCGCGGAAGGCGCCGAGCGCCTCGGTGTCGGCGGCGGCGCCGGTCTCGTCGAGCAGGTTGACCTCGTCCTCGAGGATCAGCCGCGCGACTGCGGTGCCGTCCTCCGCCGTGTCGTCGTACTGCATGTACTTGCCCGACGCGGTCACCTTCCCGAGCACCAGCCCCTTCCGGAGCGTGGTCGTCGGCGTGTTCTCGCCGTCCTCGGCGGTCGAGGCGATGACGATGGCCACGGTGCATTCGCGGCCGTGGTCGGTGAAGCGGATCTCACTCGGATCCGCCGAAACGGTGCTTCCCAGTCCGATGCGATAGGTCATGTCCAATCCTCCTTTTTGGTTCAAGACAGATTCACCACGGATGAACACGGATAAACACGGATGATCGCATGATCAGTTCACCGGGGTTCGCCGGTCTGCGTTCATGCCTCCGTGTTCATCGGTGTTCATTCGTGGTGAGTTCCTCAACTTCATACTCCGGCCAGAGCCTTGTTCTCTCTCGCGAGTTGCGCGGCCTTGGCTTCGGTCATTCCGCCGGACGGGCTCGTGATGACGTGAAGGCGGGTGTGCTCGGCCATGTCGACGGCCGCGCCGGCGGGCGTTCCGGCGATGATGTCGTGTGCGAGCGAGGCGATGTCACGCGCCTCGATCCCTCCGCCGCGTGACGCCGTGCCCGCGCTGTCAAGCGAGTACCTCGCGGCAAGGCCGGCGGCGATGAGCTGCCGGAGCGCCTCGGCGGCGGGGCGGGTAAACTTGCCGAGCCGCATCGCCTCGTCGACCTCGCGTCCCGCACGCTCGAGCTCGAGCTGGCAGAGCCTGCCGGCCAGTTCCGAGTTTCGAGTTTCAAGTTCCAGGTTTCGAGTTGCCGGCTCTGCGTCCTGTGCCTGGCGGTCGGGTTCGGCGTACGCCGGCGAGTCCGCCCCGTGCGCGTCGTCCGACCCGTCCGGGTCGACCGACCCGTCCGGGTCGACCGGGTCTGGGTTCAGCGCTCGCAGTTCCATCAGCTCGGTGCGGCAGTTATCGAGTTCCGCGCGGAGTTCGTCGAACTTGAGCTGGATGGCGGCTGGGGCGCTTTCGGCGGTCAGCTCGCCGTCGATGCCGAGTTGTTTGGCCACGCCGGCGAGGTCGGCCGGCGCGGGGTCGCCCGCCAGTTCCAGTGCGACGGCCCGCTTGGATTCGCCGTTCTCGGCCGACGCCTGGATGAAGTCGCCCTGCGCGGTGACGACCGGGTAGTTGGTGAGGGCGACGTGCTCGATGACTTCGCCCCACCGGTGGCCGGTGCCGTCGACGAAGTTCGGGTTGACCGAGACGGAGACGCCGCAGACGGTTCGGCCGAGCTTCTGCGCGTCGGCGGCGTCGGGGACGTGGAGCAGGCCCCACAGGCTGCGGTCGCGCAGTTCGATCTCTTCGAGGAAGCCGGCGTTGTCGCGCGGGTCGTAGCTGTGGCCCCAGGGCACGGGCACGCGGATGCCGGCGCCGAGCATCTCGTCGAAGTTGCGCTTCCAGGACTCGAGCCGCGTGCGGCCGACGTCGAGCGTGAAGCCGGCGTGGGCGTTGGTCCAGCGGCCCTCGTGGATGAGTTCCTTCCAGAACTTCTGCGCACCGTCGAGCGCGATCTCGCCCGCGCGGCCGATCAGCCAGTAGACGTCCTTTGTTTCGGGCATTTGCTTTCTCCGCTCAGGAATTCGCCACGGATCAGATCAAGAGAAGAATTGTCCGCAGATTAACGCAGATTGACGCAGATCAAGAAACGGATGAACGCCCATCGCCAGGCGATGGGACCGGATGCGTCAAGAGAAGAACTTTCCGCAGATTAACGCAGATTGACGCTGATGAGAACTGATGAACGCTGATCGGATCATCTTCAATCAGCATCAATCAGCGTGAATCTGCGTCCATGTCCGTCTTTGCATCTTCTTCCGTCTCTCCGTTCACTTTCTTCTTTCCGATCTGCGACAATCAGCATCAATCAGCGTGAATCTGCGTCAATTTCCGTCTTTGCATTCACCGGCACATTCAGTTGTTCGAGCAGCTTCAGGCGGTCGATGAGTTCGGCCATCTTGCCGCCGGTCCGCTCGGCCTCGACGGCCAGGCGAAGGACGTCGATGAGGACGGCCTCGTTCTGGCGGCTGATGCCGACGGTTGCGAGCCGCACGCCCTCGTCCGCCGCGGCGGGGCCGAAGTTGGCCTCGACGAGCGGCCGTACGACGAACTCGTTGACGTGCCCCACGATGTCCTGGAGCAGGCCGGCCTCCATCAGCAGGAAGGTGTCGGCGTACTGCCGCGCGGCGGCCTGGCTGCCGACGCTCCCGTCCTGGGTCAGCGACCGTTCGGGCACGAAGAGCGCCCGGAGCTTCTTCGCGTCGAGGTGCTCGATGTACGAGCGGAACATCTCGCCGCGCTGATCGTCGAGCAGGTACTCGACGTCCCAGCGGCGGTTGCCGTGCTCGTCGCGCTCGTCGGGCAGCGTGATCGAGCCCGAGCTGCGGAGCGACGCGAGCGTGCTGTTGAGCGAGTCGAGCGTGTGCTCCTCGGCGCCGGTCGCCGGGTTGAGGCGCATCTCGGGCGGGCCGTACGCCTTGACGACCGGGTCGGCCTTCCGCTCGAAGTAGCGGTTGGCGAACATGTAGATGACGCTCGACCAGTACCACGGCTCGTAGCAGGCGTCGAGCCGGCCGCGGCCGTACAGGTTGCCCCACTCCTTGTTGAGGGTCATCACAAACGTCTTCGTCGCCGGGATGGGGCGGTCCATGTGCGGCTGCTGGAGTCCGGCGTATCGGCCCTGTTCGTCGGCGAAGAGCTCGAACGTGCCGGGCTCGAGGTCCTTGAGCTTCTTGTATGCGTAGTACATCGCGCCGCCGAGCGGGCGGAGCTCCCAGACCTTCTCGTGGGCCTGGTGGCCGAACTCGACCGCATTGAGGCAACTGCGGACGAGCGGGCGGAGCACGGGGCGGAGCAGCTCGGTCACGACGCTGCGGACCTCGTCGCTCTTGCCGTCGATCCACCACGCGCCGTCGCGGGTGACGTTCATGACGGGCGCCTTGACCGCGGCGAGCCCGAGCGCGATCTGCGGGTCGAGCCGCATGCGCTTCTTGACCTCGACGCCGACGGCGGCGGGGTTGAACGGGCCGACGTACGCGGCGGTCACGGCGGTCAGGAACGGGCGCGAGTGGCGCGTGAACTCGCCGAGCTCAGGCTCGTTCGCCTTCTCGTGCATTTCCGAAGGGAATGCCAAGCCGCGCGAAGCGCGCGCGGCCTCGCTTGCGAAGCGCAGCACCTCGCCGCGCACGTCCGCAGGAAGCCGCCATATCGAATCGGGAAGTCGCATGCGTTATCCCTTAAATGATTCACCACGGATACACACGGATAGACACAGACAGGAAAAAGTAATCCGTGTTCATCTGTGTTGATCCGTGGTGAGTTCTCTTACGCCGCGCGGTGGCGGCGATGAATGCGGTCGAGCTCGGCCAGGCCGCCGACGGCGACGGTCTGCCGGTCGAGCAGCGGCCGGCTGCACGGGCCGAGCGGCGCGTCGAGGATGGCGTTCGCCCAGTATGTGAACGCCCGCCGCGCGAGCACCTTTGTGTAGAACGCGCGGCTTTTGCCCGGCCGCAGCGTGAGCAGGCAACACAGCATCTCCTGCCGCAAATCCTCTCGTGTGATTTCGTCCGTCGCCAATCCAGCGGCGATGACCGCCAAATCCTTCTGAGTTACTCCGAACGGGAACGCTATTCTTGTGGTCGTCTGCACAGGTTTTCCTCCACTACTTATGTCTATGAAAGGGGGGCAAAATAGGAAATGCGGTTTCCGGATTCTTGCGGGATATTTCCGCTCCCCGTCGCAACGCGCCGTCACACAGCACATTGCATCGACCGCGTCCCGAGTGATTCCTTCAACGTTTCAGGCCGGTTTGGTCAAGGTGCACCGGGAACGCCGCCTAACGGCTCAGCGATGACCGGCCAATCGCAGGCTGGTCTGTTCCATCGCGATCTTAGCCTGCTCCCGCGCAACCGGGGCATTCTACTCCCCATCGGTGAGCAGCGGTCCCAGGAGGTTTGATAGACAGTCAGGGCAAACGTAGCGCCGGGCCGTGTTCCGCTTGCTGTCACCAGCCGCCGCCTTCATGGCGGCTGCGGCCTCGGACCAAAACAGGTAGCCTGTGGGCGTCCCGTTGCGGCACGCCTCAATTGCACGACGCCACATGAGTGCGACATCATTGCGGTCAGCTCGTTTGACGCCTGACTTGTAGGTGCCAACGAAGACGCCGCGGCAGATCACGCATTCAGAGATACCGATCGCCTCCAGCATCTGAAGAGCGAACCGGTGGCGCACCATGCGTGGCGGCGCCGAAAGGCACTCCGTAACGCGTGAAAGCGATCGTATCTTCAGTAGACCCACGCCGAGGCTCAGGGCGATCTCAATCTGCTCGCGGGTGAACTGCGCTTGGCCACGCTCGTACTCCGCCAGGTAGCAGCGATGAGCGAAGACGGAGTAGCCTGCGGCCTGACTGATCGACCTGAAGAACGGCTCGTCGGTCTTGACCTCGACAGCGACCAACTCGTAGTCGGAGGCAAGGTCACCGCCGAGGTGGCGAACGCCCACTACATCGGCCCGTGCGAGCTTCGTGCCGCAGTTGCGGCCGGCATGAAAGCAGCCGCCGTTCCCCGTGAGCCAGTTCTCCACGGCACCGTAGTACTGCATCTCACCCATGCCGAGCCTCCAGCGAGGTGGCCGGTTCCATGTCGCGTCTCCAAGCCAACCATGTTCATACTGGTCAGTATAATACTGCAAAGGACGCTGTTCTGCAATATAAGACGGCGGCGAATCATGGCCGCAATGGCCGTCACGCGGCGAGGTGGTGGCGGATGCGGTGCATGCGGTAGCGGGCGGCGCGAACGGTGATGCCGAGAGAGCGCGCCGCAGAGGTCTGGGTGTGCCCGGTCATAAGCAGCCGCGCCAGCGCGCGCTCCTCTGGCGGCAGGGAGGCGACCAGGTCGCGGATGATGACTGTGTCGAGGGGATCGAGCATGTTGTCTCCTTCTTGTTCACTTCGTTGTGGTCGTTGTGCCGTTGTGGTGAGATGAGTTCTTCTTTCACCACCACCACACCACGAACACGACGGGAAGAATGATCCTTTTCCCTTTTTCCGGTTTCCCCTTTTTCCTTTTCTTTTTCTAAGCCGCGCGGAAGACGCGGGCGGGGGCGCGCGGGAAGGCCCGGGCGACGGGGCCGGTGACGAGCTTGACGGCATGCCGGCCGCCTGAAGCCTCGAGGATCTGCGCGGCTATCTTGTCGTAGTTGTCGGCGTGCCGATGATGGTCGGCGGCGGGCTTGGTCCACACGTACCGCTTGCTGCCGCGCGGGCCGTCGATCAGTGTGCGGACGGGCGCGGTCATCTGGGCGGCGAACTCGCCGCCGTCGAGTGTCTGGGCGTTGCGCGGGAGCCAGTTGCGGCCCATGCGGATGTCCTGGGTCGCGTCGTCGAGGCTGGGCGTGCGGGCGACGCGGACGACGCCGCCAGCAGAGTCGCGTTCGAGCTGGCGGAGATCGTCGTCGGAGTACACGCACCGCCAGACGCGGCCGCGCGTCTGCCGCTGCTGCCACTGGCGGACGAGCAGCGATTCGGGCATCGCGTCGATCACGCAACAGCGGACGTCGTATCGCTCGATGAGCCGGTCGAGGTCGTCGGGGGTGCGGACGCGGCCGATGAAGACGGCGCGGCGTACGCCGGGCTCGGGGCAGTCGCTGATGCGGACGTGCATCCACTCGCCGACGTCGACGCCCATCGTGCAGCCCTGGGCGCGCGCGGGCAGTTCGTAATCGCGGCAACAGGCCGCAAGGTCGGCGGCCGACAGGCCGCTGCCCTCGACGGCGTAGGCCTCGCCGAGGAGGCTGTTGTAGAACCGCTGCCGCTCCCAGTCGTTCCCGAGCGCCTTCTGCCAGTCGGCCCAGAGCTTCCTGACGGACATGGTCGGGACGAAGAGCTGTGAGACGTGGTAGCCGGCGACGTCGCGGCCGGGCTGCCGTGCGACCCACTCGCCGCGGGCGAGGCGGTCGAGCGGGCGGCCGCACTTCGCGCAGAAGACGAGGATGTCGCGCGCCAGGCCGCCGGGCGCGCTTGCCCACTGCTGGTCGAGCAGTGCGTAGTCGTGCTCGCCCTCGCGGCGGAGGACATTGGTGAAGAAGTCGAGCGGCTGTGCATGGCCGCAGGCCGGGCAGCGCACGAGCCACTCGCGGGCGTCGCTCGCGTCGAAGAGCGCGGCCACGCCGGTGGCCGGGTACGTGGGCGTGCTGGCGCAGACGGCCAGCTTGTGCGGGCTCGCGGCAAGGCGGTCGCGCACGAGCGGCATGTTGTCCTGGGCGCAGCGGTCATACTCGTCGACGATGACGAGGTCGGCGGGGAACTCGATGAACTCGTTCTCGGCGTTGGAGCCGACGAAGCTGATGACGCCGGGGCCGAAGTGCTTGAGGCCGGTGCTGTTCGCGCGGCCGGCGCCCTTGCGGACGAGGCCGCGATAGAAGGCGCTGGTGCGGATCACGCGGCTGACCCGGTTGGCGACGAAGCGGTCGCGCTTGTCCTGCGTGGGCATGACGTAGAGGCAGGCGAGGCCGCGGCTGGCGGCTTCGAGCGCGTCGATGATGAGGAACTCGCTGATGCCGCACTGGACGGACTTCTTGAAGACGCGCTCGGCGGAGCGGCCGCGGTAGATGTCGAGCAGGTAGGAGCGGTGCTCGAAGCTCATTGCCTGGCCGCGCGTGTTCTTGTGGCGGAGGAGGGCGAACTCGATCCTGCGGTCGAGGCGGGCGAGCGCCTGGCGCTCAAGCAGCTTCGTCGAAATCGCCCGCGTCAGGGCCGTCCGGGCCGTCTTCGTCCGCTTGCGGGTCCTCGGCGGCGTTGAGCGCCCGCTCGAACGCGGCGACGTCAAGGCCGAACTCGCGGCCTTTCTGGAGCAACTGTTCGTTCGTGAGCGTGGTGAAGTCTTGGTCATCGTCGGTCTCCCTTGTGAGGTTGGCGGCGTACTTCGGAGCGGCTGTCATCTCGATGAACTTGATGAGCATCGTCCACTCGAGCTTGACCAGGTTCAGGTAGAGCGTGGAGGCCGGATCGGCCTCGTGCTGGGCGGCGCGGACCTTCTGGAGCGCGTCTTCGGCGGCCTCGATGAAGCCGGCGGCGCAGGCGGCAGGGTCGTCCCAGGGCCGGCGCGCAGCGGCGGCGGCGCGCAGCGCCTTGAGGTCACGGCAGACCGTGTCCTCGGCCGTCTTGAGTTCGCGCGCGATCTCGCCGATGGTGCGGCCTTTGGCGACGAGGCCGGCCACCGTTCGCCGTCGCGTTCTCCGCGCGAGCCGGTCGGCACCTTCGCTCGACCCAGAGGCTCCGTTCGAGAGCCTCACGGCCCGAGCTTGTCGAGGGCTCGACGGGTCACTTCGTCTGGATTTATTCATCGTTCAGCTCCTTTCTGATTGTGACAGGGTCAACAGGATCGGCCGGATGGTGTTGCGGCGCGCTGCACACGATCCTGTCAATCCTGTTCATCCTGTCTGGGCGACTTGTGCTTCGCGAGACTTTCCGGTTCACGCGCTCTTCCTCCTGCGGGCGAGGTGGGCGAGCGAAGCGGCGTGGGCGAGCCGCGCCACGGCCTCGACCGCGCCCTTGCGGTCCCAGTAGCGGCGGCCGTCGATCTCACGCCACTTCGGCATGATCCCGGCCAGGCACAGCCGGAATACCGTCACCTTGCTGACGTGAGCGAACCGCGCAATGTCGTCCGCCGAGTACAGCAGCCCCGTGTCCGGCGGCCCGGATACGGGAACCTTCGACCGCTCCGCCGAGACGCGTGACAGTTGATCCGGCCCAACTGCACCCTTCGCTCGTGTGACTACCGTCTTCATCGACGAGGCTCCCTTCATCCAGTGTGCCGACACGGTGGGCGTTGGCAGAGGACGGAGCCACACACACGTGTGGCTACATGGCGTCCCTGCCGGCATGTTTCGTGCCTAATCTGGAGAGACGATTACGCCCCAGGTATCGGCTCGACCTTTCTACTCGCTTTGACAGAAGTTTGGCGCTGGCGGACCACGAACCGCGCCGGGAACAACGGATGTGGACGACCATTAGGAGGCCGTGGCGGTCACCGTTCATCCGCTGCTGAGAGTATATCTACCACAACTCCGTTTGGCTGTCAAGCCATTCTGTCGTTTTTGTGGCGACCGACTGCGCAGAAATCTGCTAATTCGCTTGACTTTCAAGGAGTTGTGGCGTAGAATATTTCTGGATGAAAAATGCTCTGTGCTGCGGCCGAAAGCGCAGCCGACTTGAAATCGCAAGCCATGAACGGATGTGAAAGAAGCGGCTTCAGTCTGCTCCTGCGAAGCAGGAGTATGTGTCTGGCGTGGGTCAGAGCCAGTGTTTGTGGGCTCCTTTTTCGGAGTGCGGCGGCTTCGCCCGCCCAAGCACGGAACCGCTGAAGTCAGAAGGGAGACCAGGCGATGAACTTTTCTGAAAAGGTCAAGGCGCTGCGCGACAGGGACGGGCTGAAGCAGTCCGACCTCGCAGCCAAGTCCGGCCTGACGACAAACAAGGTCCAGCGTTACGAGCAGGCGAACCAGAAACCCAAGGGCGACGACGCACTCGCACTGGCGAAGGCGCTGGGCGTCACTGCGGACTACCTGCTGGACGACTCGCTCCCCTTCCCGCCGCCCGAGGAATTCCTCTCCGAGAAAGTGGTCATCATCCGCAAGCTCGAAGGGCTCATCGCCGCGCTGACAAGCCGGGCCCCTTCGGACGAAACGACGGCGGAGCAGACCGAACTGCCCGACGTGATTCATCTGCCCGTCTTCAAACTCGGCGCCGGATTTGACATCTCGTTCGACGCCGCCGGCCTGCCCGAAGGCCACAGGGCGCGAGACATGTACTTCAACGGACTCGGGGACGGCAAGTTCCTTGCCGCCGAGCTCTGCGGCTCCAGCATGCGGGGGCCGGGCGACACCGGCTTCGCACTGGGCGAAATCCTCGTCTTCAGGGAGGTCGGCCCGGATGAGCTGGCCTCGGGCGACTACGTCTACGTCAGGACCGACGACTACGGCCTGTTCCGGCAGGTGTTCGTCCACGGCGAGCAGTTGCGCTTGCGCGCCTTGAACGCGGCGGACCCCGAAGTGATCGTGGAGAAACAGCAGGTCCGGAACGTCGCCCGGCTCGTGCGCCGGATCAAGGAGTACTGAGAGGCACCGGAGCACAGGGCAGATCCCAAACACGATCCGGCCCGCGTGTCCACGTCCCCTGTGTCCGTTCTTTGACAGCGCCGGGCCCGGCCGATATAATCTCGCTCGTCCTCACAGGAGACGGCGATGAGAACGGTCGTGACCGGCGGCGCGGGGTTCCTGGCATCCCATCTGTGCGATAAGCTGCTCGAACGAGGCCACGAGATCATCTGCATCGACAACCTCATCACGGGCGACACGCGCAACATCGCCCACCTGCTCGGGCACGAGCGGTTCCGGTTCGTCCAGCACGACGTCACCGAGTACACGTTCGTGGACGGCCCGGTCGAGAACGTCCTCCACTTTGCGTCGCCGGCCAGCCCGTCGGACTACCTGCGGTATCCGATCGAGACGCTCAAGGTGGGTTCGATCGGCACGCACAAGACGCTGGGCCTGGCGCATCACAAGGGCGCACGCTATCTGCTCGCGTCGTCTTCGGAGGTCTACGGTGACCCGCAGGTCCATCCCCAGCCGGAGGACTACTGGGGCAGCGTCAACCCGGTCGGTTATCGGGGCGTGTACGACGAGTCGAAGCGGTTCGCCGAGGCGCTGACCATGGCGTACCGGCGCTCGCACGGCACGGACACACGGATCGCCCGCATCTTTAACACCTATGGCCCGCGAATGCGATTGAACGACGGCCGCGCCATTCCGGCCTTCATGTGCCAGGCGCTGCGTGGCGAGGACGTCACCGTCTTCGGCTCGGGCACACAGACCCGCAGCTTCACGTACATCGACGACACGGTGGACGGGCTTGTCCGCCTGCTCGAGGCCGACCGCGAGACGCTGGGCGAGATGCCCGTGAACATCGGCAACCCCGACGAGTGCCAACTCGTCAAGATCGCCAAGGAGATTCTTCAGGTCACCGGCAGCGGGAGCAGGATCGTCCGGCAGCCTTTTCCGCCGGGCTACGAGGACGACCCGAAGGTTCGCCAGCCCGACATCACGCGGGCGCGTGCGGTGCTCGGCTGGGAGCCGCGCGTCACGCGCATCGAGGGACTGCGGATCACGGCGGAGTATTTCCGCGAGAGATTGGCCGAAGGAGCACCAGGCGAATGAAGGGATTCTGGAGAAGCGTGCAATTCTGGGGTGTGCTCCTGTTCGCCGCCGCGGTGCTGTGCCTGTTCCTGTGGTCGGTCAGGCGTTGAGTTTCAGGTTTCAAGTTGAAAGTTTGAGGTTCACAGTTGCGAAACCGCGAGGGGCGCAGACAGCGCAGAACTTTAAACTTGAAACTTTAAGCTTGAAACTCTAAACTTGAACCTGTGAACCTTGAGCCGGACACATGGCTAATCTCCTGACAACGCTCCGGCTCCTCTTAACCGTCCCGATCGTCGTGTTCATGTACCGGACGGGCGCGGCCGCCGCGTGGACGGCGTTCGGACTCTTCATCCTTGCAATGCTGACGGACGTGTTCGACGGCCGGCTGGCCCGGCGTGATCCCGGCCGCTCGCCGCTTGGGAACTACCTTGACCCGGTGGCCGACAAGGTGCTCCTGATGTCGGTCTTCATCTGCCTGGCCGGGCGGGGGATCATCCCGGTGTGGATGGTGCTGCTTCTGGTGGGGCGCGAGTTCGTCGTCGACGGCGTGCGCTCGGCGGGCGCGGTGCAGGGGAAGGTGGTCGGGTCGAACTGGATGGGGAAGACGAAGACGCTGGTTCAGACGTTCGCCATTTCGTTCGCCCTGCTCGGCGGCGCGCTTCAGGCCGGCAGCACGTGCGACGCTTCAACCCCATCGTCCATCGCCCAGAGTCCATCGTCCATGTTCTTCGCCATCTCCTGGTGGCTCACCTTGGCTGTCGCAGTCGCCGGCGTCATCTTCGCCCTGGTCTTCGTCTACTGGAACCGGGGCATTCTGGGTCTGAAGTCCAACGTCCATGGTCCATAGTCCATTCGTCCAATCCCCGACTGCCATTTCTGTCAGGCGAGGTTGTTCCACATGGTCTAATCTGCCATAGTGACAGCACCCGGGTCCCGTCCTGCCTCGGCACCGCCTCGGATGCTCGATCCCCAAGGCCCTGTCAAACAGCCGGTTGCGACACAAGCGCAT
>CAYXNI010000011.1:0-18378 GCA_964466285.1 uncultured Planctomycetota bacterium
GGCACGTTGAGGAAGATGCCGCGCTATCACCACTGATTTGCCGCGGCCATATCCCAGGCTTCCACATGCTTGACCTTCGCCGGACCTCCACGGCTGAAAAGGGTGACGCCCAGGCTGTCTTTCCGAGTCGGGTACACGCGGCGCATGACGGCCTGACGGTCGTTCGCGAAGACCTCCACAACCGACATGTCCACGAACACCCGCAACTTGAGCGATTCTTGCTGCGCGAGTTCGAACGGCCCGCCTTCGGCCGACTTGTATCCCTCGCCCAGGGTCGATTGCGTCGCGTCGATCTTGAGCTTCTTCTCGGCCGCGTCGTAGAAGATCGCCGTCTGTTCCTTGCCGTCCGGCGAACAACACACCTTCACCCCGAACTGCGCGGCCGCGTCGGAGCTCATCTCGATATTCAGTTCCAGGCTGTTCCCGCGCACTTCGTCCAGCGGCCGTTCGGCATCGGCCTTCACTTTCAGATTTCGGATCTTCCTGGGGTTATAGCGCAGGCAGGTGAGTTCCTCCGGAGGGGCCATCCGCAGTGTCCTGTCTTCTCCCAGCCAGAGAACGCGCGGCAGGCTCATCGTACCCGACCAGCCGCTGGCCTGGGCTGTCTTCTGGTCCCATTTTTCGTGGATCCACGCCCACATGATCCGCCGGCCCCGGTCATCCACAAGGCTCTCCGGGGCAAAAAAGCCGTTGTCCACCCAGGTCATCCGGCCGTGAGTCTCGGGGTAGAAGCGGTCGTTCTCGTAGCGGCCGATGTAGTACTGGCAGCCCAGGTTATGGCTGATGAAGAGAAGCATGTGGCGGTCGCCCAGGGGGAAGAAATCCGGACACATGTTATCCTCGTCCTCCCGGGTCCACTTGCGGTCGGACTTGTAGAACGGATGCAGGTACTGCCAGTGAATCAGGTCATCGGAGACAAACAGGTATGTTGTGTCGCCCTTGTGTTCGGCCTGGTTCTTTTTCAGCCCGAACGGATGCAGGACCAGCAGGTTGCCGGTGAGCATGTAGTACCTGCCGTTGTGAATCCAGATGGCGGACGGATCGGCGGCGCCGTAGACAAGGTCCTTTCCGTCCGCTCCCTTGACTACGACTGCGCCGTGAAGCGTTTCCTTTATGACGGGGTTATGGGGACTCTTGGTCCAGTGGTCCAGTTCGTCGTCGGTACTCGTCGCAATGCAGACGCCCCCGTCGGCGGGTTCGCCCAAGCCCGTAAAGTTCCTCAGCCCCCAGTAAGTGATGGTGGGCACACCGTTCTTGTCCAGCGACACGCCGCCGGAGAAGATGACCTTGTCGGCCTCGTCCGGTTCCAGCGCAAGCGGGTGATGCCTCCAATGGACCAGGTCTCTGCTCGATACGTGCGCCCAGCAATGGCCCTTCTCCGTCTGGGCGATATACATGAGATGGTAACGGCCCTTCCATAACATGGCACCGTTCGGGTCGAACGGACCGGCGTTGCCCTCGGGCGACACGATATGGTATCTCGGCCGGTACGGGTCCTTCAGCAGGACATCTCGCATCCTTCTTGTGCTCTGAATCAACTCTTGCATTCGGGTTTCTCCTTCAGTTCCAAACTTATACCCGCTCGCGGTTCGTCTGCGAGTTTTCTCTGCTGTCGCTCTTCCAGTTCCTCAACTCTGATGTAGTCCAGTCCGAGCCGGCATGGCTTTTGCGCCTTGTCGTCTGCGACGGTGAACCGGATTTCAAGGCGATGCCCGCCGCCGGTACAGCCTCCCAGCAACACTTCGCCGGCGGCGGTCATTTCTTCGGCGGGTCGTATTCGACGCGGAAGAGGTAGGTCCCGCCCGTCCAGTGCCAGGAGCGCCCGAGATTGATCCTGTCGCCCTTTTCCACCACGACATTTCCGGAGTACAGGTCGGTCACCCGCGCCGGCCCCGGCAGGTACACGGGCTGGCCGTAGTGGATCGAGTGGATCGCGAGCAATGACTTGTTTGCGTAGACGATGTCGCGGCAGGTGTTGTGCGTGTAGATGTGGCAACCGGCGTCGCGGAAGATCGCGCGGAACAGGTAGGCGTTGTTCGGCGGGACGGGGAAATAGTACGCCGTCCAGCCCTTGTGGTTTTTCATTGCAGCGGCGGGCGAGCCGTCGGGCCAGTGTGCGATGATCTGTGCCTCGGGGTCGTCCACGATCAGGCGCGGCGAGACGATCACCCCGCCGCCCAGGACGATCTGCGCCGGCGCCTCGCGCATGCAGGGGAGATCGTAGTCCTTGATGGGGAACCGCGCCGCCCCGCGAGTGTTCACCAGCTTCAGGCGGATGCCGACGGTGTCCGAGGCCGCCTTCTCGTCCAGCTTGCCGTTGGCCACGAGCCCCGGATATCCCACGAAGATCAGAGCGCGCCCGCCGCTCTTCAGCCCGTCCAACGCCTTCCGCTGCTGCTCGTCGAGGACGGTGGTGTTGTGGAAGTAGAAGGCTTTGTACTGCTGCATCTCAGGACGGGCGAGGTCCTGCGGCATCCACCAGTCGATGGGTGCGCCGGCCTTGTACATCTCTCGCGTGGACATGTCCGCATTCAGTTCAACGAACGAGGCCTGCGGGTCCACGTCGAACATGCGCGTCAGCGAGTGGTACGCGGGGCTCGTTCCACAGACCACGCCCGCGACCTGGGAGGAACTGGACATGTCCCATTCCAGCGATTTGTTGGCGATCTCCACCTGCTTGCGAAAATCCCCGAGGAACTCGGGGCTCATGTACCAGGTGCCGCTCATGTCGAACCACCACCACGCCGAGCCGCGGATGAGGTGATGGACGAACTCGCGCCGGATCACGTTCAGCGACTGCTGTGCGTCTTCGAGCGCCCAGATGTTCCAGAATCCCGACCACAGTTGGGGGCCGTTCGCCGGGTCGCGCTGGTCCCGTGCGAGGTGGAAGCGGATGGGGGGAGGGCCCCCGGAAAGGTGCGTACGGTCGTCGCACTCATTGAGGACCAGTTTGCCAGCCGCCTGGATGCTCTCGACGGGCAGCAGGATGGGCGCCGCGGCGCCCGGCTCGCGCGCGTCGTAGCTGGGAAA
Organism: uncultured Planctomycetota bacterium; assembly: GCA_964466285.1. Taxonomy (GTDB): domain Bacteria; phylum Planctomycetota; class PUPC01; order PUPC01; family PUPC01; genus CAYXNI01. Next base: position 3,031 of record CAYXNI010000011.1, read on the forward strand.
CGAGGTCACGAAGTCGATGTCCGGGCTCTCGAGCAGCCGGCGGAGGGCCAGGTGGCCGTTGGTGGCCGTGGCGTTCACCAGGCCGGTCTGCCACAGCAGGTATCCGTAGAACGCCCCGACCAGCCGCCGCCCGCCGGTCTCGCGCTTCACCGCCCGGCACCACGCCAGGAGGTTGTCCGCGGTCATGTCGGAGAAGGCCAGGTCGAAGTCGATCGAGCGGGCATCCTTTTCCGGGTCCCGCAGGAGCGCCGGCAGTGACCGCATCCGCTCCTTCTCCGACGGAATCTGCACCTCGTCAATCCACTTCTGATCGCCGTACTTTTTCCGGAGCCACGCTCGGTAGTAGCGCAGGCTCGGCTGGCTGTAGTCGCCGAGGCGTCCGGCGCCCGCCCCTGTGTAGACCCACTCGCCGCCGTGGGAACACAGCAGCGAGTAGCCCAGGATGCGCTTTCCGGCCGGTGATGCCTCGAGGGCCCGCACGAGGGCCGCCAGGTATTCCGACGAGTCCTTGATCCAGATTTCCGATCCCATCGAAGCGTAGTGCTCCGGGCCGGTGCTGTCGGCATTCCTGGCGCACTCGTCCGGGTGCTTCTGGAGCCACCAACCGGGCGCGTCGATGCAGATTCTCGGCACCAGCCACACGTCCGGGCCGAGCTTGGCAGCGCGCTCCAGCAGTCGCACAGTGCCCGTCATGTCCCACTGGCCCGGGCCGCTCCAGTGGCCGCCCAGTTGCACGAGGAGAATCCGGATGCCGGCCTCCAGGCCGCCGTTCAAGCTGGTGGTCTTGTCCCCCGGATCCCGGAGCGGCGACAGCAGGGCGATTCCCGCGACCGGTTTGTCGTTGATCATAATCACCGTGCGCCCGTTGTGCCGCCCCACCTTGACAGTGTGATCGGACACGTTTGCCTGCGGGGCGTCCGCCTTCTCCGGGGGCGGAGCCTGGGCAGGTTCCGCAGCATGAACACGCGCGGCCAGGAGCGCCGCACTCACGATCATCAAACACGCCGCCCGGTTCCACGCCTTTCTCATCTGTTCCTCCTTGTCCTCTTTCCAAGTTCTTGTGTTGTGACAACTACCCGTTCGCGAAGATCTTGCGTGTGCGGTTCGAGTTCGGGAGCGTGATGCGCTGGCCGGTGATGACGCTCTCGATGCCGGCCTTATACATAGCGCGTCCTCGCAGTCAGTGCATCCCCACAATTGGGCGGGACAGTATAACAATCGGCCCCCGGCAAATCCAGACTTTACGCTTCGCCCGGAATGGCAGGAGGAGCGCGCAGGCGCCTGCGGGACGAGGCGTTGAACCGGGAACTGCTCTTGAATCCGTCCGTGGCAACAACGATAATGCGCGGCGAAAGGAGGGGGCCGGCCGAGCAGCCGTTCATTATCTCCTATTGGTGCGGCCCGCCCGTGGCGGAGATCACGCTTGAGCGCCGCAACGAGATCGCCGAGTGCGGGTTCAATGTCAGGAATGCGCGGAAGCGTTGCAGGTAGAGGCTTGGTGACAAACATCAGCGAGGTCATCTATGAATCGGGAATTATCGTCCGGCGTTAATCTTCCCAAGCCCACGCCAATTCAGGCGGCGTGGCAGGACATGGAGCTGGGCCTGTTCATCCACTTCAACATGTTCACCTACAGCGGCGACTGGAATTGGCGCAGCTTCCGGGACTATCCCGGCGCCGGCCTGTTTCGCCCGGACCGGTTGGACACTGACCAATGGATGGAGGCCGCCAAGGCCCTGGGCGCACGATATGCCGTGCTGACCGCCAAGCACTGCTGCGGCTTCTGCCTCTGGCCGACCGATGCCTACGACTACGGCGTTCGCCAGAGTTCCTGGCGTGGCGGCAAGGGAGACGTCGTCGCCGATTTTGTGCGCTCCTGCCGCAAGTATGGGATCAAGCCTGGGCTCTATTACAGCACCGCGGCCAACGGGTTCATGAAAGTCGATAACCCGGGGCTGATCGCCGCTCCGGGCGGCCCGGTGGACCAGGCCGGCTACACGCGAATCTGTGAGCAACAGCTTCGGGAGCTATGGAGCCGGTACGGAGAGCTGGGGGAAATCTGGTTTGATGGCAGCTCAGTAGCGGTGGAGCAGGGCGGCCCGGACATCGGTTCGCTTTTGAGCGAGCTTCAGCCTCGGGCATCGGTCTTCCAGTCCGCCAACGCCACGATCCGATGGATCGGCAACGAGGATGGTGTTGCCCCCGATCCTTGCTGGGCGACCGTCAGTGATGTGACGGCCGTCAAGGATGGCGTCAGCGCGTCCCTCGGCAGCGGCGATCCGGATGGGACGATATGGTTGCCCGGTGAATGCGACGTGCCGATACGCCGCGGCCAGTGGGGCTGGAAGCCCAACGAGGAACACCTGGTCTTCGGGCTTGACCACCTGATGGACCTGTACTACCGCTCCGTCGGGCACAACTGCAACCTCCTGTTGAACTCCAATCCGGACAGGGACGGGCTGATTCCTTCGGTGGACATGCAGAGGTACAAGGAGTTCGGTGCGGAACTCCGGCGCCGCTTCGGCACAAGCGTTGCCGAGACAAAGGGAAGAGGCCGCATCGTGGAGCTCGCGCTGAAGAACCCGGCCCGCATCAATCACGTGATCAGCATGGAAGAGATTGCCGAGGGCGCACGAGTGCGGGAGTACGTTGTCGAGGGCTGTGTGAACGGCGAGTGGAAGGGGATCTGCGGAGGGATGTCCATCGGGCACACGAAGATCGACCGCGTCGAGCCGGTGACGGTGTCAGGGGTCCGCCTGCGGTGCACGCGGTACGCCGCCGAGCCTCTCATCCGCAGGCTGGCGATTTATGCTACCACCAGATAGCACGAAAAGGGAGAAGACATGACAAGGAGTGCAGGCATCAAGGTGAATGTGTTCACGAAGCCATGGCAGACGATGCCCCTGGCCGATCTGGCGAAGTTCGTGAAGGGTCTGGGGCTGGACGGCATCGAGTTGCCGGTGCGGACCGGCTATCAGGTCGAGCCGCAGAACATTGCGAAGGGCCTGCCGGAGGCGGTCAGGATCTTCAAGGACCACGGCCTCCACATCGGGAGCGTCGCGGGAAACACCGATGAACCGACGATTGCGGCGTGCGGTGAATGCGGCGTGCCAATCATCCGTGTGTGCATCGGGATCGACATGAAAATCGGGTACACGGCGACCGAGAAAATGCTGCGCGAGCAATACGACAAGCTGATTCCGGCGCTCGAGCGGCATAACGTGGCGATTGGCGTGCAAAACCACTGCGACTACTGCATCGGCAGCGCGATCGGGATCATGCACCTGATTGAGCACTACGAACCGAAGCACGTGTGCGCGGTGCTGGACATGGCGCATTGTTCGGTGGACGGCGAGCCGGAAGACATGGCGATCGACATCTGCTGGCCGCATCTGCGCCTCGTCAATTTCAAGAGCGCCTTCCACCTGCGCGCAAATGGGCCCGAGGCGGTCGAGGCCCGCTACGCCGTGTACTGGACCACCTGCCACCACTCGGGGTTCTCGTGGAGCAAGGCGGTGAACGAACTGAAGGTGCGGGGCTATCAAGGCGGCGTCTCGCTCTGCGCCGAATACCACGCGCCGTCGGGCGGGCAATTGATGGAGATGGACGTCGTGCGGCCGCTCAAGGAGGACATCGCCTACTTGAAGTTCCTGCTCGCCCAGCCGGCCGGAGAGGTGGAGAAAAGTATTACCGACTGGCAGTCGGCCGGGCCGAAATAAGGGACGGTCCCGGCCGCCGTTCGACGACGAATATGAAAGAGGAGTGCCGAATGTCGATTCCGAAAAAGAGAAAGGTGGCGGCGGTTTGCGGGGATGGCCATATCCGGCTCATCGAGCAGGATGTCCCGGCGGTGAAAGCGGGCTCGGTGCTGGTCGAGGTGCATGTCTCGCTTGTGAGTCCCGGGACGGAACTGGGCGGGTGGCATAACCTCGCGGCACAACGGAAGAGCCCGGCGGCGTGCGAGCCACGCCCGTTCGGGTACTCGAACGCGGGCGTCGTTGTTGAGGTGGGGGAGGGCGTGACGGAGTTCAAGGTGGGCGGCCGTGTGGCGTGCATCGGAGGCGGCTACGCGATGCACACGGATTACGCGGTTGTGCCCCACCACCTGTGCGTGGCGCTGCCCGCCAGGGTGACGTTCGCACAAGGCTCTTATGCCATGCTGCTCGCGACGGCGCTCCATACCGTGCGGCGCGGCGAGCCCGAGCTTGGCGAGTCGGTGGCCGTGGTCGGATTGGGGCTCGTTGGGCAGCTCACGGCGCAACTCTATCACGCCGCTGGCAACTTTGTGATCGGATGGGACCGGATCGGGCGGCGGCTCGAGATGGCGAAGCGATGCGGCATCGACGCGACGGCCGCCGTCGGCTCCGAGGACGAGGCCGCCGTGACCAGGTCGTTCACGCGCGGTTATGGCCTCGATGCGGCCGTTCTTGCGAATATGGGCGAGTGTGACGCGACGGTCGACAATCTCGTGAAGAGCATGAAGCTGTCGCCCGACGGGCACCCGATGGGCCGGATCATGGTCGTCGGTTGGCCCACTTTCAAGTTTGCGAACCTGATCGGCGGGATGAACAACATCGACATCCGGCGATGCTCGCGGACCGGGCCCGGCTACCACGACGAGCCGTGGGAATACGGTCCGGCCTATCCGCCGGTCTTCATGCGATGGACGACGCGGACGAATCTGGAGCTGTGCTTCCGGCTCGTCGCCGAAGGCCGGGTCAACGTCGACCTGCTGACGACGCACACGATCCCACTCGCCACGGTCGAGGATGGGGTCGAGGCGGTCATCGGCGATCCCGACAGCATTCTGGGTGTTGTGTTCAGCAGATTGTGACTTTGGCAGGCTGGGACGGCTGCCGCACTATGGAAGGCGCATCAGATGAGCAGAAATGCGGCGATTTCACTGGTTCCGCTTGCCTGCGGACAACCATACAGCCTTGAGAAGCGGCTGGAGGAGATGGGCGCGCACGTCGGGCAGGCGGCGACGCTCAAGAGCGACATGGTCTGCTTCCCCGAAATCTGCAACACGCTCGGGGCACCGGACATGTGGCAGTTCGAGCAACTGGATGGCCCGACCCTCACCGCGATGTCGAAGGTGGCAAGGAAGCACCACCTCTACGTCGTGGTCCCGCTTGGCACGATGGACGGCGGCAAGCGCCGCAACAGTTCCGTCCTCATTGACAGGGCGGGCAAGATCGTGGGCGTCTATCACAAGAACGTACCGACGCACCCCGAACTGGACCTCGGCGTCATTCCCGGCACCGAGACGCCCGCGTTCGGGACCGATTTCGGGCGGGTCGGCTTGTGCATCTGCTTCGACCTGGATTACTGGGAGGTCGGGGCCGGGCTGTGTGCGAGCAAGTCGGAACTGGTGATATGGTCGTCGATGTGGACGGGCGTGCGGATGATGGCGCGCTGGTCGGTCGAGTTCGGCTTCTACATGGCCGGTGTGTCGGGCGCGGGGTCGTTCGTCGACCTGGCCGGCCGTCCGATCTGCAGCCGCAGCAACAGCATGACCGGCGTGGCCGGTGCGGCGCCGCTAGTAACCGAGACGCTGGCACTTGATCGCCGGCTTCTGCATCACGACGGGAACCTCGGGCGGCTCAAGCCGCTGTACGACAAGTACGGCCCGGCGGCCGCATACGCCGAGTGGCTCGGCGACGAGTGTCAACTGGTGTTCGGCTCCCAGTTGCCCGGCGTGTCGAGCGACGACCTCATCGAGGAGTTCCAGCTCGAACCGATGCGCGATTACCTGGCTCGTACGCGCCACGACCGGAAGCGGGCGCTCGAAGGCACGTATCCGGTGAAGAAGTGATGACCTCCAAGCAGCGGGTGCTCGCGGCCATCCGGGGAGAGCCGGCCGATCGTGTGCCAGTTTATCACCTTCAATTCTCAGGGCACGCGGCGGAAGTCATCCTCGGGCGCAAGAACGTCTGCATCGGCGGTGCGCACAACCAATGGCTCGAGATGAATGCGTTGTGGGAGGGCGAGGATGCGCATGCGGAGTTCGGCCGGCGCTGCGAGGAGGACGCGGTCGCAATCACGAAGGCCTGCGGGATGGACATCCTGCGGCTCGATTACTGGCGATGGGGCCTGAAGCCGGCGAAGAAGGCCGACGACTGGACGTTCCTGTTCGGCGATCCAGCCGGCGACTGGTTCACGATGTTCTATGATCCAGAGGTCGAACTCTTCACGCGGACGAGCAGCCGCAAGCCGGAGGCCGCGCCTGATCCGGCACAACTGAACATCACAGATGAGACCATGGCCCGTCAGGTGAGCGAGGCCGAGGAGCGGGCGGACGGTTATTCTCCGCCACAAGGGCCGGATGCTGCACTCAAGGCGCGGATTGACAACTACCCGGACTACCTGGTCCGGCACGGCGGCGGGACGGTCTGCATCGACATGAACAGCCCGTCGCAGCTGATGGCCGCGGTGCTTTGGCCGGAGCTGTACGCTCGGCTGCTGATGGCGCAGGCACGTGTCTTGGCCGCAAACATTCCTGCGATGGCCGCGGCCGGGCTGGACGTGAATATCTCGGGCGTGGATTTCTGTTCCGCGCAGGGGCCGAGCGTCTCGCCGCAGACGTACCGGCAGGTCGTGATCCCGGCGCTCGAGTTGATCGTTCGCGCGTGTCACCGGCACGGCATGTACTACTTCTACACAAGCGATGGGAACTTCTGGCCGGTAGCCGATGACCTGTTCCGCGTCGCGGGCGTGGATGGCTGGCTCGAAACGGATCGGAGCGCGGGGATGGACCTGCGCAGGTTGCGCGAACGGTATCCAAACGTGACGGTCCAAGGCAATATCCGTGTGCAGGTGCTGCATCGCGGTTCGCAAGACGACGTGGTCCGCGAAGTGATGGATTGCCTGGAAGCCGCGCACGAGTTGGGCGGCGTGATTGTCGGGGCATCGAACCTGATCATGCCCGGCACGCCGGGGCGCAATATCGAGGCGATGTTGAGGACGATTGAGGAGAACCGCTCTGCCTGAGGCGGCCGCGGCCATTTGGCCACGCCTGCTTCACCTCCAGGCCTTGACAGCCGTGGGTCGTGCGCCCGGTCGGCTTGACAATCGGCAGCGGACGGGTTAGTGTACTGACTGTGAGCTTGTGGCTGTGCGACAGCAGGGCCGGCAGCCAAAACAGACATGAAGGAGACAGTGATGCTTCATCGCCGGTCCGGCGTTTCGCAGTTGAGGCTTGTACTGGTTTCTGCTCTCGCCGTTCTCCTCGGGGCGTGCGTTGAATCTCGCGCACAGGACCCGGGACCCGGCCTCAAGATACCCGGCGCCGACATGGGACTGACTGACGCAAAAGAGATGCGCGAGAAGGGTCTGGCCGCGGAGGCCAAGCAGGACTGGGATTCCGCCCTCACGTACTGGGAGCGGGTCATCGACCGTTCGGTCTCGAGCCGGGCCCAGCGGGAAGAGGCCTATGCGCATATCCACGCATTCCGCGACAAGGTCAAGCCGTTCAACGCCGACCCCGCCAAGGCGATGCCCTGGCCCACGCTCGTCGTCATCTTCAAGAACGTGGACGTCAAGTGGGAGGGGGGCAGCTTCAAGAGCACCGTGACCGACAAGGACATGGAAGACGCCCGCTTTCGCGTGGACGCCTTTGCCAAGTCCGTGTTCGAGTTCACCGACGGCCTCCTCAGGATCGACCCCGAGTTCCTGGTCATTGAAGAGCCGCTCACCACGCTGGACCGCAGCGAGCCCGGCCCCTCCTTCAGCTGCAACCGCGAGGCCGAGATGAAACTTATCAGGGGGCACCTCCAGGGCCAGGGCAAGGGCGGTGGCACACCCAAGCGCTACGAGCACGTCCTCGCATACGTGAAGTTTGTCGGCGACGACGGCAAGGTGATCAGTCCGCCCTACCTGGCGGACACCGGCGGCGGCGGCCCGGACGGCGCGTCATTCATGGACTGCCCGTGGTTCCCAGGCTACTACAAGAACATAGATCCCGGCGAAATCGAAATGCACGAGTTCCTACACCCCGTCCACATGATCTTCAACGACATCGTCTGCTACCCGGACGGCATCGCCATCAGCCCGGACTGGGGTGGCGGGCAGAACACCACCTGGAAGCAAATACCGGGTGAGCCGGGGATCATGTCGCTCTACAAATACATCATGAGTGTGCGCTACACCCGCTTGATGTGGAGCGAGTTGACCCAGTTGGAGCCCAAGGAGTCCTTCTGGGGCGGACCCAACCTCTGCGACTGGGTCGTTCTTGGTCCGTTCACCGCACCGGAAGGTGCGGATGCGCTCGACCAGGCCTTCATCGACGAGGAGAAGATTCAGCCGGCGGAAGGGGCGGAGGCGGGCGGCAAGACGTGGGTCCACGCCCGGAGCCTCAACGGAGTCCTCGACCTGACAACCGTGCTCGGCGACAAGCCCAACGCGGTCGCGTACGTCGCCACTCTGCAGAGGATTTGCGGCAAGTACAACCTGAGCATGGGCTCCAGCGGCGGGCTGAAGGCGTTCCTCAACGGCAAGCTCGTCCACACCGCCAAGGGGCCACGCGACTTCGCGTTCAATCAGGACAAGGTGGAAATCATGTTCAAGCCCGGCTACGAACTGAACCTCTATGTCTTCAAGGTCCAGAACTCCGGCAAGGGATGGAAGCTCCAGGCCCGCACATCAGGGCTCGATGGCGGCACGCCGTGGGGCTCGGAGCACGAGCTTCCCGGCGCGAAGTGAGCCGCCGGACAACATCCACTCTTACATACGACGCGGCATCCGACATGCCCGGGGCCGGCCCGGGAGGATGACTCGCCCCGAGCGAACCTGCTTGCCTTCACCACAGGGGCAGGATACTCTGTTGTCCCAGTGGGGATGGAGTTGGGATGCCTGAGCAGAAGATGGGACACACGGACGAGCCGGCGTTGCGCGGGGTCATTCTCGACCTCGACGGCGTACTCGTCACCACGGACAGATTCCATTACCGCGCCTGGAAGGAACTGGCCGACGAACTCGGCATGGATTTCAACGAGGACGTGAACCACCGCCTCCGCGGCGTCTCGCGTCAGCAGAGCCTGCGGAACATTTACGACCACAACAGGCGGCCGCTTCCACCCGACGACGTCTTCAATGCGCAATGCGAGCGCAAGAACCGCCGCTATGTCGAGCTTGTGAAAACGATGTCGCCGGCTGATCTGCTGCCGGGCTCGGTCGAGCTGCTCGAAGCGCTCAGGGCCGCGGGCATCCGGTGCGCGGTCGCGTCGGCCAGCAGGAACACGCCGCTCGTGCTCGAGCTCACCGGCCTGCGCCGATACTTCGACGCCGTCGCCGACGGCAACGACACCAGCCGGTCCAAGCCCGATCCCGAAGTGTTCCTAGTCGCCGCCGGGCGGCTGGGCCTGCGGCCCGGCGACTGCCTTGGGGTGGAGGACGCTGCGTCCGGCATCGAGGCCATTCACAATGCGGGCATGGTCGCGGTCGGCATCGGCGGCCAGGCCCGCGGCGCCGAGCGCGTCTTCGCCTCCGTGGCCGAGCTGTCAGTCGAGAACCTGAAGGCCATCTTCGCCGGCGGGATGAAGCGGAGCTGAGGCATGGGACAACCTGATCCGACGTCGCACTTGCGCGAATGGTGCATCGTTGCCGAGAACCCCGACCCGTCACGCCTCGCGTACTTCGAAAGCGTCATGACGCTCGGCAACGGCCTGCTCGGGATCCGCGGGTCCAGAGAGGAGTCGGCCCCCGGCGAGGCCGCCCGCCCGCTGACCCTGATGGCCGAGGTCTACGACCGGCCGAAGTGCCCGCCCGGCCTGCCGCAGAAATACCGCGACCCGTCCCGCCTCGCCGCGATGCCGAACCCGATGTTCATCGACCTCGACGACGGCGACGGCCCGCTCTCGGCCAATCCGGGCGGCATCCTGTCCGAAACCAGGACGCTCGACATGAAGCGGGGCGTCCTCGAACGCCTCGTCCGATACAAGGGCCGGGGCGGGCGCATCACGCGAATCGCCTCGCGCCGCCTCGTCAGCCAGGCGCGGCCGCACCTGGCCGCCATCCGCTATTCGGTCACGCCCGAGAATTACTCCGGCCCCGTGGCGCTCACCTCGATGATCGACGGGACGGTGACTCACGCCGACGGTATTCAGCAGACGAAGGAGCTTGAAAAGGGCCGGGACGCCGGGACGCTCTGGATGCTCGTGCAGACGCTTCAGTTCCGCATACAGGTCGCCGAGGCCGCCACGCACCGCCTCTCTTCTGCGGGCAGGCAGGTCGACGCCGAGGCGGCCATCCTCAACGCGGAAAGGAAGGCCGGGCTGACCCTGCGGTTCGAGGCTTCGTGCGGCCAAACGACAACGCTCGAGAAGACAATCGTCATCCACAATTCCATGCGGCAGGCCGGGCCGATGGCGCGGGCCCGGGCCGAGGCGGCCGATGCGCCCTCGTTCGACGAGCTCGAACACGAGCACGCCGCGGCGTGGGCCGAGTATTGGCGCGACTGCGATGTGAAGATTGAGGGCGACCGGTTCGTCCAGACGATGGCCCGGTTCTGGGTCTTTCAACTGCTGCAGGCGGCGTCGAAGAACAACGTCGCCCTGGGGCTCAGCGCCAGCATCCCGGCCAAGACCCTGTCCGGCTGGGGCTACGGCGGGCGCGTCTTCTGGGACACCGAAATCTACATGCTGCCCTTCTTCTCGCAGCAGTACCCCGAGATCGCGAAGTCGCTCCTGATGTACCGGCACGACCGCATGAACTCCGCTCGCAAGGTTGCCGGCCGGAGCGGCTGCGAGGGCGTCAAGTTCCCGTGGGAGAGCGGCGGGACGGGGCTTGAGGAATGCCCCAAGTGGATCCGCCGGCGCGACGGGACATGGTGGCGCTGGCGCGGCGGCGAACAGCAGATCCACGTCACCTCCGACGTCGCCTTCGGCTTCTGGCAACATTACCTCGCCACCGGCGGCCGCGCGTTCCTGATGGGGCCGGGCCTCGACATCCTCGTCGGCACCGCCCGCTACTGGGCCAGCCGTGTGAGGGAGAAAAAATCCCGGAACGGCGTCGTCCACGTGCTCCGGCAGGTGATCGGGCCGGACGAACATCATCAGTGCGTCAACAACAGTGTCTACACCAACGCCTTTGCCCGCTGGAACCTGCGCAAGGCCGCCGGCCTGATCGGCTCGCTCAGGAAGAATCCGGCGGCGCACCGTGCGGCGCTGCGCAAGCTCGGCCTGACCGCGAAGGAGCTCGCCCGGTGGCGGCACATCGCCGACACGATCCAGATCAACTTCGACCCCGCAACCGGCCTGTACGAGCAGTTCGACGGCTATTTCAGGCATCCCGAGCAAACCATCAAGCAGGCGGACGTGCTCCTGATGCTGTACCTGTTGCCCGAGATGCGGACGGCCGAGGTCTTCCGCCGCAACTTCGACCGTTATCATCCGATCACGAAGCACGTCTCGTCGCTGTCGCCCGGGGTGCACGTGCTGTTCGCCCTCGACGTCGGCTACAAAGACAAAGCCTACCAGTATGAGATCCAGTCGTGCTCGATCGACGGCCTGTGCGAGCCGGGCCGATGCGACGACGGCCTGCATGCCGCGTCGATGGGCGGCGGCTGGAGCTCGATCGTGGCCGGGTTCGGCGGAGTGCGCGTGACGCCCGGCTGCCTGTCGGTCGCGCCCGCCCTGCCGGCGGCGTGGAAACTGCTTGCGTTCAGCATCCGGTACAAGGGCCTGCGGCTCCGCTTCCGCATCGGGCCCGGGCGCCTCGTTATCAAGGCCGACCCGAAAGGCCCGGCGGTCGGCCTCGAAGTCCTGGGCCGGCCCGTCAGGATCAAGCCCGGTCAGCGGATTGAACGGAAGTTGAGGTGACCGGCTGACCGTCCACTTCCGCCGACCCAGGCCCTTCCGCGTTCTCTTTGATAATGAAGGGACGGAGGATTCACCACGACGGCACGAGCCGACGGCTACGTCGGGCACGACGGAAGAGAAGAATTCACCACGGATGAAGTACGGACGGAATAGACACTGACCTACACTGACGGAATCTGATCAAGACTGATCGGATCATCTTCAATGAGGTCTCAATCAGGTCCCATCGCCCGGCGATGGGCGTGAATCAGCGTCAAAATCCGGCCTCGTGTCCCCTTCGGCTTCGCTCAGGGCAGGCTTCGTACTACAAGCTGGCAGAACTTTCTTTCTTCTGAAGAGTTTGCACAGGATTGACAGGATAACCGGCCTGCGACGAGCTCAGTCGAGTCGGATGAATGACCAAAGAAATCCAGTCCATCCTGTAAATCCTGTCAGAGTTTCTCTTCGTGTGCCTCGTGGTGGGGAAAAGGCCGTCGTGTCCGACGTACCCGTCGGCTCGTGCCGTCGTGGTGAGAAAATCCCTTTCCCGTTCTCCCCCTTTGCCCTTTTCCCCTTGATTATCAACTATCAACTCCGCCGCCAGGCGCGTTTCTTTTCCGCATCACCGCCGAAATCGCGTTGCTTTTCCGCAACATAGCGTAAGTGCCTACTAATATTGATCTTAAGAAGCATAGCCCCTCTCAGCCCCGGTCGCATGTCGCTTTTCTGCAACACGCCCGAAAGGACACCATGGGCGGCGTGATCCGTAACTCATTGCTGAATAGCATATTGTGGCAACTCGGTCGATTTTGAACCCGTTTGGCATGACTTTTGCTATGTGTCAACCGTCTCTTCGCGAGTAAGTTGGCCGCGTGGCGGCTGACAGTCTCGGACGCAAGAGGGTTTGAGCCGTGGAAGGATTGGTACGGCTCGCATGGTCATCTGGATTGAGGTTGGGAAACGCGTTGGCCCGGGAACGGTGACCAACACCTGTAAGGTACGAAAGGAGGTGAACGCTCGACTAGCAGTAGGTAGGTGAGGTGGACGCCGGGTGTTCCGGCGCCGGGAGGGGAAAGAAAGGTTGCTTGCGGACGTGTGGGCCGTGAGCGAAATAAGGAGTATGAGGATGAAGAAGTATCTTTTGTTTGTTACATTGATGATTGTTGGCCTGTGCCTGCTCGGAACACCGGCCCAGGCTGCGTACTATGACGCCATTAACATCAACATCGCTGGAACCACTGGGTCTGTGTCGGGAACGGTGGCCACACCCCAAGCGCCCGGATTGGGTAACAATTGGTACAACATCACATCGGGAGACGGAAAGTACCTGGATGCCGGCACGATGACGGGCTTAGCCACCTCGAACGGGACGGCTGTGTCCGGTCTCAGCATCGGGTTCTACGACGCGGACGTTTATGAGGGCGGTGGTGGCTCCGGCGGATTCACGGCATCGGGCGGGGCGGACGGCACCCTGTTGGAGATCGGATGGGGCAACACTGGACACATGCGGGTGGACACAATCAGAACGGTCCCGTTTACCTCGTACGACATGTGGGTTCTTACCGAGCGGAACGGATGGGAGAAGTGGAGTGCAACGGCTATGGATGACGGCATCACGAGTTTCTACATTAAGCCGCGGGCGACAGACGTCGGGGTTTCCGCTGTCCAGTACCTGAGCACGAATCCGGAGGATGCGCCCCCCGCTGGCGCCGTTCCCGAGCCCGCTGGCCTCGGCCTGATCGGTGTTACTCTCCTCGCTGCTTCCCGGTTCCGGAAACGTCGTTCGTAAGTGCGTGTCTGGCAGGTTGTGTGATGCCTGTCAAGTTCTGAATCGAGATTGCGGCCGCTGGCACACGCTGGCGGCCGCAATCTTTTTACCGGCGGAAGAGAAGAATTCACCACGGATGGACACCCATCGCCCGGCGATGGGACCTGATGAACACAGATAGGAGCACGGAGGAATTGTTCACCACGACGGGCACGAAGCACACGAAGAAGACACTTTTGACCCAACGCGGTCAAAGGCCGCAACCAGATGACGAATAACGAATGAATCCACGCGGGCCTTGCGTGACGCGGGCAAGATGGCCGCGTCACACTTTTCGGAGCAGGGCACGACGAAAATGGCGGATTGTAGTACGGATTTCCGTCCAGCGGTGAACAATTCCCGGGCGGGGTCAGTGGCTTGGAAACCCAGACGGCTTCCCGGCGAGTCGGAAGAACAGAGGTTGTCCGGGCACGTCCGGCTTGATTCTCTCAGCCGGCGGTGCTATATTCGTTTGAGCAGGCAGCGCTTTTGGAGGCGCCGGCCGCGCCCGGGTGGAGCATGCCGATGAACAGGCGAACAAGGGTAAGCCAGTCTCTTATCGATGAGATTGTCCGCCGCGTCGTCGCCGCGGCAAAGCCGGAGCGGATTGTCTTGTTCGGCTCGGCTGCGGCGGGCAAGATGACGGCCGACAGCGACATCGACGTGCTCGTGCTGGAGGCGTCGCCCGGTAACGTGCGTCAGGAGAGTGTGCGGCTGTGGAACGCTCTGAGGGGCCTGGGGCACCCGTTTGACGTGGTGGTGATGCCGACCGAACGGTTCGAGGAGACGAAGAACCTGGTGGGCGGCATTGCCTATCCGGCGAACCGATACGGCAGGGTGATCTATGAAGCCGCCTGACGAGGCCAGGAACGAGTTGGTCCGACAATGGCTTGAGAAGGCCCAACTGGACCTGGACGTAGCCTGGAACCTGGTTTCGCAAGGAACCCGCTTTTTGCCGGCGGCCGCATTCCATGCACAGCAGGCGGCAGAGAAGTATCTCAAAGCGCTTCTTGTTCACTATCAGATTGAATTCCCCAAGACGCACGACCTCGGCGAACTGCTCGACCTTCTGGCGCCGGTCGAGGGGCCGCTTGTGTCCTCGCTCGCCGAGGCCACGGCGCTGAATCCGTACAGCGTGGACATGCGTTACCCGGGGGAGATGCCGGAGATCAGCGAGGACGAGGCGAAGCAAGCGACGGAACTGGCCCAGACGGTCCGGGACGCGGTTCTGACCGCGCTTGCGAATCGGTCCTGAGGCATCCTGCCGGAATTACCGGGCGGCAGGCCGCTTCATGTGCAGTGCAGCTATCCATCACGTCCTCGGGTGAAAATAATAACCGTGTACGAGCCGGGCCCTGATTTGTGGATTGATTATCGGGTCAGGAGGTCGAGCGATGAAAGAGACAATGGTTGATCGAGAGGTCACCTATTCGCTGGAAGCGAACGGGAAGTTCTTCATTATTGAGCACGTGCCGGCCCGGGTGTGCCTGGAGACTGGAGAGGAGTTCTTTTCGCCGGAAACGGTGGAGCAGTTGCAGCGCGTAGCTTGGGGAAACAAGAAGCCGAGCCGTGTGATCGAGACACCCGTTTTCGATTACGCTGGCGTGGCCGGTGCGAATTAGGCTCGCCGGACGGTGTGCGTGTCTGGCGGGTTGTGTGATGCCTGTCAAGTTCTGAATCGAGGTTGCGGCCGCTGGCGGCCGCAATCTTTTTCACGGAGCGTGTTCAGGCTTTTGACGCTGATTT
>CAYXNI010000012.1:0-18334 GCA_964466285.1 uncultured Planctomycetota bacterium
GAATCGCTGCGGGGAAAGGTATCGCGCCGGCCGAGCGCCCTCGTGATCTTCGACGGGTCCTTCATGTAGTTGATCACGGCGACGTAGACCGAGCGGTTGTCGTAGGCGATCTTCACCACCGTCCGCTCGGTCCGCATCGGGATCAGGCGTTTCATCCCCAGCTGCGTGCAGGTGTCGACGAGCTGATCCATCCCCTGCTGCTTGAGCACGGACACGGCGAGCGTCACGTCGACAGCCGGCTCACGTCCCGCAACCTCGACCCGCGTAATTTCCAGCACCGCGCCCCCCCGGTCGAACGACACAACCCGTGCAACGTAGTCGGTGCCTGATCCGTCGAACAGCGCTACCTCGTCGCCGATCCGGACACGCCGGACGTGGTGCAGGTGGTGGGCCTCGTCCCCCAGCAGCAGGACGCGGCCGCCCGGGCTGCCGTCGGCGGGCGGTTGCTCAAGAAAGAAGCGTTCGAGGGACATCCCCGTCCTCCGCGCCCGCACGGCAGAACCGCCATGACCCCTATCGCCGTATCTCGCCGGCGTCGAGCTTCCGATAGAACTCGACGGCGCGCCGCAGCCCCTCCTTCAACTCGACCTTCGGACGCCACCCGAGGACCTTCTTGGCGAGCGACGCATTGAGTGCGATGTACTCCACTTCGCCCAGCCGCTTGGGGGCGTACTCCGGCTTGATGTCGCACCCGGCCGCGTCGCGCACGCCGTCGAATATCTGCTGGTCCGTGGTCTGCGTGCCCCAGCCGAGATTCACAACCGCGCTGTCGCCCTTCTCGAGAGCGAGCATGTTCGCCGCGACAATGTCGGCGACAAAAACGTAGTCGCGCGTCTTCGAGCCGTCGCCGAAAATCCTCGGCTGCTTGCCGGCGAGCAAGAGTTGCGAGAAGATCGCCACAACGCCCGCCTCCCCGTGCGGGTCCTGCCGCGGCCCGTAGACGTTCGCGTACCGCAGGACGGTGTAACTCATCCCGTACAGCTTCCGGTAGAGCTCGAGGTAGTGCTCGACCGTGTGCTTGCTGATGCCGTACGGGCAAAGCGGCGCGACCGCCGTCTGCTCGTCGGCCGGGATGTTCTTCGGCTCGCCGTAGACCGCGCCGCCGGTCGAGGCGTAGATGGTCTTCTTGAGCCCCACGGCGCGCCCCGCCTCGATCAGGTTGATCGTTCCGCCGATGTTCACGTCCGCGTCGTACGCCGGGTCCGCCACCGACCTCCGCACGTCCATCTGCGCGGCGAGGTGAAACAGGTACTGCGGCTGCTCCTTCGCGAAGATCTCCGCGATGGACTTGTCGCGAATGTCGGCTTGGTAGAACGTCGCCCCGGGCGCCAGGTTCTGCAGCTTGCCGGACGACAGGTTGTCGATCACGGCGACCTCGAACCCGCGCTCGATCAGCGCGTCGCAGACGTGCGAGCCGATGAACCCGGCCCCGCCCGTCACGATCGCCTTCTTCGCTGCCACGGTGTGCTCCCTATTCTTTGGTGCTGATCAGCTGCAACGTGTCCCGCGCGATCATCAGCTCCTCGTTGGTGGGGATGGCCATCACGGTCACCTTGGCGCCGTCCGGGCTGATGATGCGCTCGTTGGCCTGGTTTCGTGCCCAGTCGATCTGGATGCCGAGTTGCTCGAGGCCCTCGCAGGCACCGGCGCGGATGCGGGGCACGTTCTCGCCCACCCCGGCCGTGAACACGAGCGCGTCCAGGCCCTGGAGCTCGGCGGTATAGGCTCCGATGTATTTCTTCAGGCGGTACACATAGACGTGAATGGCGTATTGCGCCCGCTCGTTCCCGCTGTCCGCCGCCGGGATGATGTCGCGCAGGTCGCTGCTCCCGATGCCCGCGAGCCCGTAGAGCCCGCTCTTCTTGTTCAGCATGGTCTCGATCTCGTCCGGCGGCATCTTCTTCTCGCGCATCAGGTGGAAGATGATCGCCGGGTCGATATCGCCGCAGCGCGTGCCCATCACGAGCCCTTCGAGCGGCGTGAAGCCCAGGCTCGTGTCCGCCACGCGCCCGCCGCGGATCGCGGCCATGCTGCACCCGTTCCCCAGGTGGCACGTGATCAGCTTGAACGTCGGATCGTTCTCGCGATCGAGGATCTTTGCTGCTTCGAGCGATACGTAGCGGTGCGACGTGCCGTGAAAGCCGTATCGCCGGATGCCGTCCTTCTCGTAGAGCTCGTACGGGATAGCGTACAGGAACGCCCGCTTGCGCAGCGTGAAATGGAACGCCGTGTCGAACACCGCCACCTGGGGCACGCCGGGCAGCAGTTCCTCGCAGCCGACGATGCCTTCGTAGTTCGGCGGGTTGTGGAGTGGTGCGAGCGGGAAGAGGTCGCGGATGGCCGTTTCGACCTCTTCGTCGATCAGCGCCGGCTCGGAGAACCGCTCGCCGCCGTGCACCACGCGGTGCCCGACCGCCAGCAGGTCATTGGGCGACCGGATCGGCCCATCCACCGCCGCGAGCCGCTCGAAAATCTTCGCCAGCGCCTGCCGGTGGTTCAGGGCCTCGGGCCCCTGCCCGGTCACCTTCCGCCCGTCCACCGTGAACTCCAGTTTCCACCCCGGCAGCGTGATCCGCTCCACCTGCCCCTTGATCATCATCTTCTCTCTGTTCATGTCGAACAGCGTGAACTTGATCGATGAACTCCCCGCATTGATCACCAGGATGTTCTTCTTCGCAGCATCGGCCATCACAGTTCATCTCTCCTTTCGCTAAACGCGCGAGCTCCAGACCTCGATGAATTTCTTGAAGCTGCGGTCATACGTCCGCTCGGCGTCCGCCGGGAAGCAGCAGCCCGGCAGTTGCTGATGGGCAAGATGGTAACGCAGGCACTCGCAGCACGTTCCCTTCCTCTCGCAGCCGGAATACGAGCATGTGCACGCTTTCAGGTTCTTCTTCAGGTTCTCGCACTGGACGGCCATCGTCCCTCTCCTTAACTCACCGCACCGGTACGCAGTCATCAGCAGCCATTATCTAAACCACGAAGTCAAAGTCAAGGCGGGCGCCGCGGGTCGTGTCGGTTCTGCTGGGAGGGTTTGCCCGGTCTTTCATGCGTTCTGCCGTGTAGAAACAGCGTGTAGAAAACAGGGGTGTAGAAAGGGGTGTAGAAAACAGTTGACAAGCGTGACGGGTTCTGGTATACATATATCTGGTGCGGTGGCACGTTGCCCACCTGGGGGGCCCTGATCTGTCCCGCTCAAAAAGATTCCCCCCAGCGTGGAGCGCTCCATCCCCGAAAGTTGTGGTCACTCCCCCCGCGACTTTCACGGAGCCGCAACGCTGTCACCGCACCGCCCCCACCACTCCCAACCAGAATGATATTTGAAAACGGCCGGATGAAGGCATAGAATTGGCTTCAAGAGTCACTGTCTTCAACGGCGGCGAGACGCCACATGCAGATTGTGTGCCCGAAATGCCAGTATCAGTTCGAGCGGCCGCCGACGGCCGGGGAATCCAGCCGCCTCGATGGAGGGACGTGTCCGCGCTGTGGGACGGCCCTGAACGTGGCGGAACAGACCGCAGCCTTCGCGGCGCGGACTACCGAGGCGGGCGAGGGGCCCGGCCGTGAGACCCCTGCTCCGGCCGATCTCGCGACGCCTCGGCGCACGCTAGGCGAGTACGAGATTCTGGAAGAGGTCTCGCGGGGCGCGATGGGGATCATCTACAAGGCCCGGCACGGCCGCCTGCGCCGGACCGTCGCTCTGAAGCTGTTGCTCGCCGGGGAACACGCCTCGGCCGAGCAGATCGCGCGGTTCGAGAAGGAGGCCCGCTCCGCGGCGCAACTGCGTCATCCGAACATCGTTCCGATCTATGAGATCGGGATGCAGGACGGCCACCGCTACTTCACCATGGACTTCGTCGAGGGGATTTCGCTTGACGTGCTGATTGCGCGGCAGCCTTTGGCGCCCAGGCGCGTGCTCGAGATCACGGCGACCGTCGCCGACGCGCTGGGCTACGCTCACTCGCGCGGAGTGATCCACAGGGACGTGAAGCCGAGCAACATCATGCTCGACCAGTCGGGTCAGCCGCAGGTCACAGACTTCGGGCTGGCGAAGCAGACGGATTCGGACACGAAGTTCACGCGCACCGGCACGACCATCGGGACGCCCTCGTACATGTCGCCCGAACAAGCCCGCGGAGAGAACCGGGTGGTTGACCACCGGTCGGACATCTATTCGCTAGGCGCGGTGATGTACGAAATGCTGGCCGGCCGCCCGCCCTTCACGGGCGAAACAATGATGAACATCGTGATGAAGGTCGTCCACGACGACCCCGTGCCGGTGCGGCGGATCAACGCCAGGCTTCACCGGGATATCCAAACGATCGTGGCGAAGGCCATGGAGAAAGACCCGCGGCGCCGGTATCAGAGCATGGCCGACCTTGCCGCGGACATCCGGCGCTACCTCGCGGGCGAGATGATCACGGCCCGGCCCGCCGGCTGGCTGCGCCGGTCGGCCAAGGCCCTGAGAAAGCACCGTCCGGCGGTCACGACCGGCTTGACCGTCACCCTTCTCGCAGCCACGGTGTCCGGCATAATTATCACCGTCCTGCTCCGCGGGCAGGAACGGGCCCAGCGCCAAGTCCAGCAGGTGGAGTACGAGCTCAAGATGCTCACACTGGCGGACCAGACGCCGGAATGGACCCTCCGGCTCCGGGAGGACTTCTCGCGGCCGCTCGAACCAGTCTGGACACCGTCGAGCCCCCAGTGGAAGATCGAGGACGGCCGGCTGACCGCCGCGAGCCAGGACGAAACGTACATCATTCTGGACCGCGAGTTCCCGGGGAACGTCGTGATTGAGTTCACCGCGTCCGCCGCAACGCGAACTTCGCTGCTCAGCTGTCTTCTGGGGGACAGCGTCCGGTCAGCGTACGTGTTTCGATTCGGGACGGCGCCGACGCCCACCCTCGCGCTGCAGCGGGCGGGAAAGCTGCTCGCCCAGGTCACAAGCCCGCCCGTGGAGCCGGGCGTGCTGTACTCGTTCCGGATCGAGCGCCATGACACGCAGATTCTTTGCCGCGTGTCCGGAGCGGACAAGACCACCCGGCTGGTGTACGACGAGCCCTCGGTCCTCGCCGGGTTCGGCCAGTCCCGGTTCGGGTTCGCCGCGTCCGGCTCGGCCGTCGGATTTGACGGCCTGCGCATCAGCACGCAGGAGTTCACGGGCGAACGGCTCAACAAGCTCCAGTCGATCGAGTATTACACGCTGAGCCATGGGCAGTTGGAGAAGGCTCTGGAGGAGTATGAGTCGATCCTTGAGAATCACGGCGGCAAGCCGATCGCCGTCGCGGCGGAGTTCCAGTGCGGGCTCGTTCTTGAGGCGCTGGCGCGGGACCCGAGGTGGAACCTGGTGGACGCGCTGAATCGTTATCGCAACGTGGAGCGGCAGGCGGCGCTGCTGGCCGACGGGCACGCCGCGGTCGCCGTCAAGAACCAGGAGCGGATCTTCTTTGTGCTCGCCGCCATGGGCCAGTACCAGCAGGCGGCGGACGTGCTGGCCTCGCTCTGCGCCAGCGGCGGACGCTTCGGCGCGGGGACGGTGTGGGAGTTGCCGGACGTCCTGACGCGCTGTGCGGGGGCCGGGGCGTTCGAGCCGGCCCTCCAGATCATGGAAGCGGTGCGGTTCGAGCCGCCCGAGCCGACCCTGCGGGAGCAGTGGCAGAAGGCCGGGCCGATCTTCCGCAGCAGCTTCGCCAGCTCGCTGGAGGCCGTGTGCGGCGGCCTTGCCGAGCAGCGCAAGTACGCCGAGATGAGGAGGGCATTCGAGGCGCTGCCCGACAAGAACGTCGCCGGGCCGTTCGAGAGCTCCGTCGCCAAAGCGGTCGACAGCAGGGACGCGCCGCTCGCACTGGACCTGCTTCTCTTCTGCTCCAAGCACGACATTGCCACGCCGCGGCTGGACGAGTCGGCGGTGGCGCTCGCGAAGCAGTTCCTTGAATCGAAGCACTACTTGCGGATCACCAACGTTCACACCGCCTATCCGACCCGGAGCCTGGCCAAGAGTTTCGACACCGCCGTTTCGGAGTTGGCACAGGCCGATCGGACCGCCGCAGTGGAGTTCTTTGCGGATGCGCTCGACCGGTTTCCACAGGACAAGGGTGCGTTCGCCGAATCCGCCGACCAGTTGATGGCCAGCTGCCTGAAGGCCGGTCAGTTCATAAACGTGCGGCGGATCTACGCACGGATGGGCGATCCGCGCTTCTCCGGCCGCCTGCTGGAGGCGGCCCAGGGCCAGATCAGCGCGGGCGACCTTGACAATGCGCTGGAGATGATCGGCTTCATCCGGGCGAACGTGGCGGACCGGGCGGCAGAGTTGAAGCCCCTGGCTGCGGACCTGGCCGTCAGGCTGGCCGTGGCCGGGCGGACCGACGACGTCCTGAGTCTGTTCGAGAACTACCCAGGCAGCGGGATGGCCGATCTGTTTGTCAGCATGTTGCGGGCGGCGTCCGAGCTGGACAACCGCGAGCGGGTCGAGAAGCTGACCGTCTTGGCCCTGAGGCACTTCCGGACCGAGCCGCGCGTGATGGCGGCGACGCGCGGGGTCCTCAGCGCGCTGCGCGATGCCGGCCTGCACGGGCTGGTGGCCGGCATCTATGAGAAGGGTGCGCAGGCGAACGGAGCCGCGCCGGAAGAGGCGCTCGCGACCCGCCTCGAGGGGGCCGAGATGCTGCTGTCGGCGCGCGCATACCCGCAGGCGGCGGCGTTGTACACCGCGGCGGGAAAGGCGTTGCCGCACGACGCCAAGGGGGCGGCCGCGCTCCTGCGTGCCGGGGCCATCTATGAGTATCTCGCCGACGGCGAGAAAGCCCGGATCGTCTGGGGCGAGATCGGCGAGAAGCACGCGAACACGACCGAGGCGAGCGTCGCTCGGATGATGACCGGGATTGTGCCGGTGGAGGACTTTTCCGGGTGGCTGGACGCGCACCCCTCGGCGCTGCCGGAGGGAGAGGGGAACTTTTACGTTGCCTTGCGCCTTGCGGCCCTCAAACAGCCGGGCCCGGCCCGTGAGCGGCTGAGCAAGGTCGAGGCGAAGGCATGGTGCCGGGAGATGGCGCGGGCGCTTCTGCTCAAGATGACCCCGCCCGCGTCCCCGCCGAGGCCCGGCCGCCCGCGGCCGGGCTCTACTCCGTCTTGATCTGCCGAATGAGCGATTCGAGGGTGCCGTTGAACTGCGCCTCGGCGGCGAGCTCGCGCTCGATGCGCGCGCAGGCGTGGGCGACGGTCGAGTGGTCGCGGCCGCCGAACGCGCGGCCGACTTCTTCGAGCGACTTGTTGGTCAGCCGCCGGATCAGGTACATGGTGACCTGCCGGGGGAAGGCGACCGAGCGGGCGCGGGTCTTGCCCTGAAGCTCAGCAATGTTGAGGCCGTAGAACCGGGCGACCGCCTGCTGGACTTTCTCGACGGTGACCGGGCCGTTGACGGCTTGCGGCTTTTGGGCGGTCCGCAGGACCTCGCGGGCGAGAGCGAGGTCGGCCGGCCGGTTCATGAGTGACGCGTATCCGATGACCTTCAGGACGGCCCCCTCAAGCTCGCGGACGTTGCTCGGGACGGTCTGGGCGATGAACTCGACCACGTCCTCGGCGAGGACCCGGCCGCGCAGTTCGGCTTTCTTGTGGATGATCGCGATGCGGGTGTCGACGCAGGGGAGATCGATGCGGGCGACGAGGCCCCACTTGAAGCGCGAGATGAGCCGTTCCTCGAACGCCGGGATGTCCTCCGGCGCGCTGTCGCTCGAAAGGATGATCTGCTTGTGGGCGTTGTAGAGCTCGTTGAACGTGTGAAAGAACTCCTCCTGGGTGCGGGGCCGCTTCGCCAGGATGTGGATGTCGTCGATCATCAACGCGTCCACCTGCCGGTACCGGGCGCGGAACTGTTCGAGCCCCCCCTTCTGGATGGCGTAGATGAACTGGTTCATGAATGATTCGCAGGAGAGGTACCTGATGTGCAGCCCGGGGCGCCGCTTGAGCATTGCGTGGGCGGCCGCGTGAATGAGGTGGGTCTTGCCCAGCCCCACACCGCCGTGGAGGAAGAGGGGGTTGTACGAGAGACCGGGCGACTCTACGGTGGCCAGGGCCGCCGCGTGGGCCAGTTGATTCGACGGGCCGGTCACGAAGGTGCTGAACAGGTAGTTGCCGTTCAGCCGCAGATCGGGGTTGGTGTGAAGCGGAAGCGGGGCGGCAGGCCCAGGCTCCACAGCGGGCTGCGGCCGGGGCTCGGATTGCGCGACCTCGAACCGGATCTCCGGACGGACCCCCAACTCGGAGCGAAGGGCGTCGGCGATCATGTCTCTGTAATGAATCTGGAACCATTTGGAGTAGAAGGCGTTGGGTACGCGGATAGTCGCGCAATCAGCCGTGAGCTCGATGAGGGAGACGCCCTTGAACCACGTCTCGAGCTGCTCGGGCCTTACGGTCCCCGCCACCAGGGAGAGAACCGAGGACCAGATCGTCTCCGTCGTCTGCATCAAGCCCCCCCCGGCTTGCGTCAATACGCTTTGCACTCTCTCAGAAAACCAGCAGCCGCTTTCACGTGCTCCCGGCGCACACCCCACCACGGGCTTGCCGAAACACGACAACACCGACCTGCGCCGGCTGGTTCTTATCGAGGTTACTCGGGGGCACCGCCCCCGTTGAAAGGCACCCAAAGGTTCAAGTCACCTTGGACGCGACAGCGAATCTCACGACCGGGGATAATAGCGCGGGCTTCAGGATGTGTCAACTGAAAAAGCGCCGCGTCTCGTCCCCTTTTTGTGTATAGGCCAACACATCGGATGACAGCAGCTATGCGGTGCGTGATGCTATGACTTGTGCGCCGATCACAGCATATATCTGAGCATATATATAATCATATAGTGCGAACGGACGCGGTATACGGCGTGCAAGGCGGCGTTCGGAGGGGCGCGACCCGAAGGGTGCTTGCCGGGCGGCGCCGGATCACTGCCGCCGCCGCGCATGATCTTGTGCCGCGCCGCGCGCGCCGCCGCGCACCGCGTCCGAAGATTTTACAATTTTCTTTATTGCTTGTACCAGGCCTTGGCCTGCTGGAGGGTCATTGGCTTGTAGTCGTTGGCGTGGCCGGCGGTCCCGAAGTCGATCATCTTCTGCTTCATGACTTCATAGATGGCGGCGCGGCCGGCGCCGAGGTATTTCCGCTGGTCGAAGGCTTCCGGGTGCTCGGCCAGGCATTTGCGGATCGCGGCGGTGAAGGCGAGCCGACCGTCGGTGTCGACGTTGATCTTGCGGATGCCGAGCGTGATGGCCTTCTGGATCTGGTCCATCGGAACGCCCATCGACTGCTTGATGTTCCCGCCGAACTTGTTGATGGCCGCGATGAGGTCCTGGGGGACGCTCGATGAACCGTGCATGACGAGGGCGGTGTTGGGCACCCGCTTGTGGATATCGGGGACGAGCTCAAGCGCCAACGTCGGAGCGGCCTTGAACTTATACGCGCCGTGGGAGGTGCCGATGGCGATGGCCAGAGCGTCCACGCCGGTCCGCTTGACGAATTCCTCGACCTGGCCGGGGTCGGTGAGATGCACGACCGATGCCTGCGTCTCGTCCTCGATGCCGCCGAGGGTGCCGAGCTCGCCTTCGACCGTCACGCCGAGGGCGTGGGCGTAATCGCAGACTTCCTTCGTGACCTGGATGTTATCCTCGAAAGACCGCGGAGGATGGCCGCCCTTGGGGTCCTTCTTGCCGTAATCGATGGAGCCGTCGATCATTACGGACGTGAAGCCGAGGGCGATGGCCTGCTTGCAGACCGCGAGGTTCGGGCCGTGGTCGAGGTGGCAGACGACGGGCAGATCCGGGTTCTCCTCCACGGCGGCCTGAATGAGGTGCTTGAGGTAAATCATGTTGCTATATTCCAGCGCGCCCTTGCTGGCCTGCAGGATGATGGGGGCCTTTGTTTCCACCGCCCCCTGCATCAGGGCCTGGATCTGTTCCATGTTGTTGACGTTGTAAGCGCCCACGCCGTAACCGACTTTGCTGGCTTCATCGAGAACTTGCTTCATCGGGACGAGAGGCATTATACGAACTCCTTTTCCAGAATGGGGATCGAGTCGCTTGGGCGAAGCCTACGGTTTTTCGAACTGTTCCTGGCCGTGCCAGAATATGGAGGGCGCCGGGATCATCTCCGGGTTCTCGCCGCCGGGCCCGGGATGCTTGTAGAAGGGCGGCGGCACGCGGAGGCCGGGGATCGCGAGGAAGCTGAGCGGCAGGTCGAACACCTCGCCCCAATGGATCGACAGCTCGATCTTGGGAAGGTAGGGGAGCTGCACCTGAGCCGTGCTCACGAACCAGCCCTGATTCTCGTCGTCATACATCTTCATGGCGTCGGGGGTCAGCTTCCCGTCCTTGCCGACATCATTAAAGAAGACGTTCCTGCGCTTGGCGTCGGCGGTCTGCCACGTGACCTGCCGGGCAATCCACGACGGATAGAAGACGGAGACGCCGAACTCGACTTCGCCTTCTTTCATTATGCCGACGCAGCCGCGGTCGATGGCCAGCAGGTATCCCTCGAAGATGCCGGCCCCGATCTGGACCGGGCCGATGGCGCGGGCCTGAAAGCCGAGCGACTTGTCCGTGCCCCAGCCGAGCTTCAGTGTCAGAATGTCGCCGACGTCGCGGACCCGAGCCCACACGTAGCCGCCGATGGCCTCCAGCGGGCCCGGCGCTTCCGGGGGAGGAGGCGGCTGGACGATGATCGGGTTCACCGTCAGCCGGTCGCCGGGACCCGGGCTTTCAGCCGCGACGGCACCATAAGACATGGCAAGAAGGAGGAAGACCACACCCGCTGCGGCAATGCGTTTCATGTAACGGCCTCCAGTGTAGAGAGCTCTGTTCCCGCCGGTCAGAGGTACAGGACAAAAAGCCTGTGGCACAGGATTATATGCGCTCCGGCAGACCAGTCAAGCGGAAAAGCGGCTTTTGTGAAACGGGCGGCTGGCAACCCGCCGGGTCGCCCTCCTGGACGCTGCTGCATGCGCGGGAGGCGGAGGCGCCTTGACGCGGGACTCATGCGTGACTCATGCTTGTGGCCGGCGGGCGCGCCTCTATAATTGGGTGTCGAGGGGATCCCCTCCGCGGTAATTCCCTCCGCGGTTCCGATGACAGTCTTCTGGGAGGAGGGCTGGGCGATGGCTGAGAACCAGGACAAGCAGGACAGCGGGATGGTCGAGACCGGCGCCGGACAGGAAAAGCCATCGCCGGAGTGCGGCCTGGGCGGAGCGGGCGCGGACTTTGACGGGTCTGCCGGGCTGGTCGCCTCGGTGCTCGGGCTGCCGCTCCGGGCGTGGGACACGATCGCGATGGCGCTCCTGGTGGTTGCCGCCGACGTCTGCCTGTTTCAACATCCCGGCGGGACGGGCGCGGCGGTGCTGCTCCTGGTGACGACCATCGGGCTGTTGTCGGCTGCGCCGGGCGGGTTCCGGTCGGGCAATCCCGGCCTCATGCTGACGATGCTGATCCTTGCGGGGATGTCGACGTGGAACCACTGGTGGCTGGCCGGCTTCCTGAGCGTCCTGGCGGCGGCGGCGTTTGCCGTGAAGCTGTACCGGCCGGAGTGGGCGATCACCGGGATCATGTGGTCGGTGCCGTGGACCGCGGCGCTGGCGCCGTTCCGCCTGGCCGGGCATCTGCTGCATGTGTTGGGCTACGGGGTCAAGGCGAAGACGGGCGAGATCGAGGCGAAGCGGCACACGCCGTTTCGGGTCGTTCTGATCCCGCTGGTCGTGACGGTCCTGTTCGTGCTGGTTTTCATCGCCGCCAATCCGGTGGTCGAGAAGATCGCCGCAGACGTGTCCAAGCGGCTTGGGGAGTGGCTGGGGAAGTTCATCGACCTCTTCACTTTGCCGCGGATGTTCAGTTGGCTGGGGTGGCTGCTGGTGTTTGCGGCGCTGCTCCGGCCGCACGTCCGGTCGTGGCTGGGGAATTGGCTCGCCGGACGGTGCGAGGACCTGGCGGCTCCGGCGCCGGCTTCCGAGGAGAAGGGCGACTTCGCCGCCGCGCTCGCCACGCTGATCTCGGTGAACGTGCTTTTCCTGGCGTTCAACGCGCTCGACTCGGTCTATCTTTACTTCAAGGCCGAGCTTCCTGAAGGGATTTCGTATTCCGACTACTCGCACCGCGGGTGCTTCTGGCTGACGCTGGCGCTGGCGCTGAGCAGCGGGGTGATCGGGCTGATCTTTCGGGGGCGGATGAACTTTCATCCGCGGACCGGCCTGCTCCGCGCCTGGGCGTACATCTGGGCGGTGCAGAACGGCGTGCTGCTGGTAGGGGCGCTCCGGCGGCTTCAGATGTACATCGACTACAACGGGCTGACGCGGGCGCGCATCGTGGGGCTTTACGGCATTCTGCTCGTCGGGGTGGGCTTGGTGCTGATGGTGTGGAAGGTGCGCCGGGCGAAGAACTTCACGTGGCTGGTCAGGCGGGACGGCCTGGCGTTCTGGGCCGCGCTCGTGGTGCTCGCGGTCACGCCGCGCGATGCGATCTGCTGGCGGTACAACGCCCGACAGGCGATGGCTGGCAACCTGCGGCCGCTGGCGAACCTGACGGTGCAGGACATGTCGCCCGAGAGTTATCCGCCGCTCATCCGCCTGCTCGAACACAAGGAGCCCTGGGTGCGGCAGGGGATTGCCGGTTTCCTGGGACGGAAGCTTGATGAACTTGAGCGGTCGGAGCCGCAAGAGTGGACCAGGCGGCAGGGGGCGCGGGGGTGGGCGTTCCGGCGGCTCGAAGCCGCGAAGAAGACGATCTGGCTCATCCGGCCTCGCGACCGCTGGAAAGAGGCCGAAGCGGAGCTGTTCAGAAGGGTCAGTCCCTGGGTCCATTCGCGCGCGAGCCTGTGGTCAGAGTCTCAAGTCCCAGGTTGAAAGTCTGAACTTCAAGAAGCCGATGGCACAACGGCCCCTGCATTCTGGATCGGCAGATCCTCCTGTCGTTGGAATCCAGGGCCTGTGGCCTAGCCTGTCGATCTCGGTGTCGCGGGAACCGCCTTCGGCCGTTATCTCATGGGACTTTGAACGTTGAACTTGCGCCGGGCCGGGCTATAATAACGCTTTGATTATCTGAATCGGTACCGTGGTGCTATGGGGGTTTGATGAAGTTCTCGCGCCGAACCATCCGCGAATACGCCGAGAGCCTGGCGATCGCGTTCATCCTGGCAATGATCATCAGGCACTTTGCGGTGGAGGCGTTCCGAATCCCGACCTCGTCAATGGAGCCGACCTTGATCGGCCGGCAAAGCGGCGGCGACCGCATCCTGGTCAGCAAGTTCGAGTTCGACCTGCACCCCCCGCAGCCGTGGGAGATTGTCGTCTTCAAGGTCGACGAGGTCCGCATTGACTATCACAAGGCGCTCGGTTGGAGCAACCGCAAAGGGAGCGCCGAGAGCGAACAGCAGGAGGAATATTACAGGGGCCTCCTTCGGTCGGTCTCCCCGAACGACAACGGCACCATAAAGACGGCGAGAAGCCCCAACTACATCAATTATGTCAAGCGCCTCGTCGGGCTCCCCGGCCAGACGGTCCTCGTCAAGAACGGGAGCGTGTTCATCAACGGGCGGATCAGTCGCAAGCCCGACTGGGTGCTCGACGGCATGTTGATTCCCGTCACGAACGACAAGTTGCGGCGGGATACGAAGTTTCTTGACCTGTGGACGGCGGAGCCGAGCGACGCGGTGGACGCGCAGGGAGGCGTGGTCACGCTGCGGGGTTCCCGGGCGCGTCGGGACTGCGAACTGACGTATCGGGAACAGGTGCGCGACCGGGTCGAGACCGACTTGAAGAACACGCCAAGGCGCGAAAGCTATGGCTCGTTGAACTCCGTGGCCGACCTCGAACTGGCCTTCCGCTTCCGGCACGACGGGGGAAGCGGGTACCTGACGGGGCGGCTCGGGAAGAACGGCCGCACGTACAGTTTCTCGTTGCCGCTTGGCAAGCCGGGCGAGCCGATCCGCGTGCTGTCCAGGGACGAGACGCTGGAGGTGACGGGCGATCCGCTTGACGGGGCGAAGGAACACGAGGTGCGGTTCTCGAACGTCGACGCCCGCATCCGGCTCCTTGTGGACGGCAAGACCGTGATCTCGTGGGACGATGATTCGCCCGACGTGGCGGAGGCGGACAAGGTCCGCGAGGTGCGGCGACATCGGAGCGATGTGCGGTTCGGCGTGACCGGAGCGGATGTCACCGTCCGTGACGTCCGCCTGGCCCGCGACCTGTTCTACACCTCCGATACAGATACCCAGAAGTACGGCGTGGGGAAGGCGTTCACGCTGGGACCCGGCGAGTGTTTCATGCTCGGGGACAACAGTGCGAACAGCTTTGACAGCCGGAGCTGGGGAACCGTCTCGAAGGAGAACCTTGTCGGCGGGGCGTTTTTTGTGTTCTGGCCGGTCCCGCGTTGGAAGCTGGTTTACTGAGGGCACAGAATGTCACTGCTGGAAGCAAGAGAACTGGTGAAGCGGTACGGGCCGAAGACCGTGGTCAACGACGTCAGCTTCTCGGTCGAGCCGGGTCAGGTCGTGGGGCTCCTGGGCCCGAACGGCGCGGGAAAGACCACGTCCTTCCGCATGACGATCGGCATGATCACGGTGGACGGCGGCTCGGTGTATCTGAAGGGCGAGGACGTGACGCACCTGCCCATGTATCTGCGCGCGCGCCGCGGAATGGGCTACCTGTCGCAGGAGCCGTCGGTCTTCCAGCGCATGACCGTGCTGGACAACATCGTCGCCATCATCGAAACACTCAACATCCCGAAGGAGGAGCACGTCCGGCGCGGGATGGAGGTCCTTGAGGAGCTCGGATTGAGCAAGCTGTCGGGCTCGCTGGCCCTGAACCTGTCCGGCGGCGAACGGCGCCGGCTCGAGATCGCCCGGGCGCTTGTCACAAACCCGTCCGTCATCATGCTGGACGAGCCGTTCTCCGGGGTCGATCCGAAGAAGGTGTCGGACATCAAGCAAATGATCGAGGTCATGCGGGACAAGGGCATCGGCATCCTGCTGACCGACCACAACGTCCGCGACACGCTCTCCATCACCGACCGCGCGTACATCATCGACGAGGGCGTCATCCTGATGCACGGGACGCCCGACGAAGTGGTCGCGGACGAGGCGGTGCGGGCCCGGTATCTGGGCAACGACTTCAAAATGTAGAGGGGGCGTTCGGCTTGGGCGAGATCATCCGGGAACGCGACGAGCTGTTGCGCCGGGCGGCGCAGCCCGGCACGGCCGTGGTGCTTGCGGACGGCGCGTTCGACGTCATTCATCCCGGGCACGTCCGGTTCCTGGAGGATGCCCGCGCCCTCGGCGGCCTGCTCGTGGTCGCGCTGCACTCCGACGCCGCAGTGAAATCCAACAAAGGCGCCGAACGGCCGCTCAACCCGTGGGAAGACCGCGCACGGGTGCTCGCCGCGATCCGGCCGGTCGACATCGTCACAGAGCTGAACGACCGCCACCCGGACGAGTTGATCCGGCAGCTCCGCCCGGCCGTGTACGCGAAGGGCGCCGATTTTGTCGAGTCGAACGTGCGGGAGAAGGCGCTTGTCGAGTCGCTCGGGGGCCGTGTGGCGATCTGCGGCGGCCCGAAGACGCACTCGACCGAAGGCGTAACGGGGCGGCGAGGCGACCGGAGCTTCAAGCCGGCGTGGGAGGGCGCGAGGAACGTCCCCGCCCAGCACGGCAAGCTGACGATCATCGTGCTGACGAAGAACGAGGAGCACAACATCCGCGACTGCCTGGAGACGGCGGCCTGGGCCGACGAGCTGATCGTGTGCGACTCGTACAGCACGGACCGGACGCCCGAGATCGCGCTCGAATACACCCCGAACGTCGTGCAGCACGAATACGGCAACTACGCGACGCAGCAGAACTGGATCATCCCGCAGGCGTCGAGCGAGTGGGTGCTGGTGCTCGACTGCGACGAGCGGATTTCGCCCGAGCTCCGGGCGGCGGTGCAGGAAGCCATCAAGCACGGCGACGAATACGACGGCTACCGAATCCTGCGCCGCACGTACTTCCTTGGCAAGATCATCGACCACTGCGGCTGGGGGATGGACTATACGAACCGCCTGTTCAAGCGGGACAAGGGCCGCTACCAGGACAAGGAGGTCCACGCCAACTGCGACGTGCACGGAAAGGTGGGCACGATCAACACGG
This sequence comes from uncultured Planctomycetota bacterium, assembly GCA_964466285.1. Taxonomy (GTDB): domain Bacteria; phylum Planctomycetota; class PUPC01; order PUPC01; family PUPC01; genus CAYXNI01. Next base: position 16,151 of record CAYXNI010000012.1, read on the forward strand.
CCTGGTTCATCCACTACACCGACCGCGACCTGCGTAACTACTTCGAGAAGTTCGACCGCTATTCGTCGCTCTCGGCAGCGGACATGTTCCGCAGGGGCGAGAGATTCCGGCTGTGGAAACTGCTGCTCAAGCCGCCCGCCAGGTTCCTCAAGATGTACGTGATGAAGCGGGGCTTCCTGGACGGGTTTCACGGCTTCCTGCTGTGCGGCCTGTCCACGATGACCATGTTCGCCCGGTACGCGAAGCTGTGGGAGATGGAGAGGCGCGGCTCGACGGGCGAGCTGCCCAGCGGGCGACGATGATGAAGACCGCACTTCGGGGCGACGCCGTGTCCCAGCACTCCGAGACAGACCTCGTCGAGTTCCGCCAGGGCGGGATGCGCTGGGTGGCGGAGAAGGCAATCGCGGCTGAACTGAGGGAGAGGATCGTCCCCCACCTGGGCGCGCTCGAGTCGGCCGGCGCGGTGCCGATGAAGCACACGGTCACGCGCTCGGTGTACAGGCTGGCTCTGGGCTCGGGACGCGGGGTTTTCATCAAGGTTCACCGCGTCCGGTCGCTTCGGGAGCGGCTCAAGTACCTGGTGTTGGTGTCAAGGGCGTCGAACGAATGGAACGTCTCGCGGGCTCTGGCGGCCCGGGGCGTCGCGGCGGCGCGCGCGGTCGCGATGGGCGAGCGCCGGGTCGCCGGGATCCTGACCGTGGCCGTGGTCGTCACGGCGGAGATTCCCGGGGCCGCGCCGCTGGACAAGTTGATCGAGCAGGAACTTGGGGCCGTGGCGAACGGCGAGGCGTTCCGCAGGAAGCGGGAGCTGCTCAGAAAGGTTGCGATCCAGGTGAGCGGGCTCCACGCGGCAGGGGTGTTGCACGGCGACCTGCACGGCGGGAACATTCTCCGGAGCGGCGGCGAGTTGTTCCTCATCGACCTCCACCGCGCCCGCGTGCGCGGAACGCTCTCCTCGCGGCGGCGGGTCGCGAACGTCGCCCAGTTTCTGGCCCATCTCCGCGGCCTCGTGACGTGGGGCGACCGGATGCGTTTCGTCGCCGCGTACCTCGGTCAGCCGAGCCGCGAGACGGTGCATCGTTTCGTGCGCGAGATGGCGCCGATCATGGCCCGCATTTCCGAGCGCCGCCATGCAAGCCGCACGAAGCGCTGCGTCATGAACTCAACCCGGTTCCGCCACGAACGGATCACGGGGATGAACGTGTACCGGCGAGCCGACTTCGCGCCGGACCTGGTCCGGAGAGCTGTCGAGGGCCATCGGGCGGCGGCGGGCGGCGATGTGCTCAAGCGCGATCATCGCGGGAGCGTGACGGTCGTGGACCTGCGCGGGGGCCGGCGGGTCTGCGTCAAGGGGTTCGTCCGGCCCGGGCTGATTCAGCGGATCGGCGACCTGTTCCGCGGCTCGCGCGCCCGTGCGGCGTGGGTTGGCGCGAACGCGTGCGCGGTCCGCGCCATCTCGACTCCGCGGGCGCTTGCCGTCGCCGAACTCGGCCCGCACTCGTTCTTCATCACCGAGTACGTCGAGGGAGCCGCACGATTGAATGACTATGTGGCTGACCACGCCCGGCCGCTGGGCGCCGAAGCGGCGCGGAAGTGGCGCCGCTTCGTTCGTCAGGCCGCAGACTTCGTACGCAGGCTTCACTCCCACGAGCTCCGGCACCGCGACCTCTCCGCCAAGAACATCCTCGTCCGCGAACGGGGCGACGGGTGGGACTTCTGGCTGGTTGACGTCGGCGACATTCGGCTGGGCGGAAAGCCCACGCTGGCGCAAAAAATCAGGAACCTCGGGCAACTCGGCCAGATTTACGTGATGCCGTCGCGGACGGACCGGTTGCGGTTCTACCGCCGGTACTCCGCAGGCCGTCCCGAGTTCCGCCGCCGGGAGTTCCTGGCCGAGATCAGCGCGGCCAGCCGGGCGCGGCACGAGAACTGGCTCGCGCACGGAGGAGCGGCGATACTGGACGAGCGGAGGAGGCAAGGCAAGCCTGTATGAAATTACTGCACTTGTTCAGCAACTACAAGCTCACGGGCCCGGCGGCTCCGGCCGTACGGCTGGCGGCGGAGCTCAAGAAGCGCGGGCATGACGTGGTGTTCGCGCACACGCCGCTGCGGACGCGGGACCAGGGGTATATCGACAGCGCGGCGGCGGAGCTGGGCCTGCCGACGACGACGGAGTTCCGCCTG
>CAYXNI010000013.1:0-17875 GCA_964466285.1 uncultured Planctomycetota bacterium
CTTCGCCCTGGAACAGATGGCCACGCAAGCCCTCATTCTGAAGGAGGCCAAGGCCGACGCGGGCAAGACGGCCGTGGGCGGTGACGAGAGGGCGACGATCCAGGGCTACCTGACAAAGATAGCAGACAAGGCTAAGGTCAGCGACGACGAAATCGCAGAGTTCTACAAGAACAACCGGGATGCGGTCGGCGGCGCGGCGTTGGACAAGGTAAAGCCGCAGATCGCCCAGTACCTGCTCCAGCAGAAGCAGCAGGAGACCGTCGCCCGGCACATCACGACCCTTGGCCAACGGGCCGTGATCGAGGTCTCCTCGTCCTGGGCGAAAGACCAGGCTGCCTTGGCGCGGGACAACCCGGTGGACAAGGCCCGCGCGAGCGGGAAGCCTTCGCTGGTGGATTTCGGGTCCAAAGGTTGCCGGCCTTGCGACATGCTGGCCCCGATCCTCGAAACGCTCAAGGAGAAATATGAGGGCAAGGCCAACGTCTTGTTCGTGTCCGTGGTCGAAGAACAGATCCTCGCCGCGCGGTACGGCATCGAGTCCATCCCGGTGCAGATCTTTTTCGACAAGGACGGCAAGGAAATATCCCGCCACGTCGGCTTTTTCCCGCAGGAAGAGATCGAAAAGCAGATGGCGAAGATGGGAGTGAAGTAGATGGAGGAACTCTTCACAACTCTTACCCGCGCCGTTGAGGGCACACCCGCTGTCGCGATCGGTGCGGCGTTTGTCTGGGGTATCCTGAGCATCATCCTCAGTCCGTGCCACCTGGCGAGCATCCCGCTGATCGTCGGGTTCATCGACGAGCAGGGCCGCATCTCGACCCGGCGCGCCTTTCTGATCGCGACGCTGTTCGCTCTGGGAATCCTTGTGACCATCGCCGCCATCGGTGCGATCACCGCGGCGGCGGGCCGCATGATGGGCGATCTCGGCGCCTACGGCAACTACATTGTCGCCGGAGTCTTTTTCGTCGTCGGGCTGCACCTCCTCGACATCATCCCCGCGCCGTGGTCGGGGCCTGGGCAGGTCGGCATGAAACGGCGGGGCCCGCTGGCCGCTCTGGTTCTCGGCCTCGTTTTCGGAATCGCGCTCGGTCCATGCACGTTCGCTTACATGGCCCCCATGCTCGCCGTCACGTTCAAGCTCGCCGCCACGAACGTCTTCTACGGTGTGCTTCTTCTGGCCGTCTACGGCATCGGGCACTGCTCCGTCATCGTGCTGGCTGGCACGTTCACGGAAATGGTGCAGCACTACCTCAACTGGAGCGAAAGGTCGAAAGGGGCGGTGATTCTGAAGCGGGTGTGCGGGGTGCTCGTGCTGCTGGGCGGCATCTACCTGATCTGGCAGTCGCCGTAGGAGGGCTCCGGACATGGCCAAGGGGCTGAGTTTCTTTGAGAGGTACCTGACGGCTTGGGTCGTGTTGTCGATCCTGGCGGGCATCCTGCTGGGTAAGCTGGCGCCTGGGACGGCCCGGTTCATGGACGGGATGGCGATTTCCGTCAACGGGGCCCCCGTGGTCTCCATCCCCATCGCCGTGTGCCTCTTCTTCATGATGTATCCCATCATGGTGAAGATCGACTTCGCCGAGGTCCTCAAGGCCGGCAAGAGCGTCAAGCCGGTCGGCCTGACGCTGTTCGTCAACTGGGCGATCAAGCCGTTCACGATGTACGCCATCGCACTGCTCTTCCTCGGCGTGCTGTTCCGCGGGTTCATCGGGCCGGACGCTGTGGATCACGTCAAGATGCCGTTCGGCCTGGACCTCGCAGCCGGAACCGCATACGGAGCCGGGAAGGTGGTGCTGGTCAACGGGATGAAGATGCTCGAAGTGCCTCTGTGGCGCAGCTACCTCGCCGGCTGCATCCTGCTTGGCATCGCTCCCTGCACGGCGATGGTGCTGGTGTGGGGGTATCTGGCCAAGGGGAACGACGGCCACACGCTCGTCATGGTCGCGATCAACTCGCTGACGATGCTGCTGCTCTACGGCCCGCTCGGCGGGTTCCTGCTCGGCGTGGGCCGGCTGCCGGTCCCGTGGCAGGCGCTCGTGCTCTCGATTGCCATCTACGTCGCGTTGCCGCTCGTCGCCGGCTATTTCTCGCGCAGATGGATTATCGCCGCGAAGGGCGACGCGTGGTTCAAGGAGAAGTTCCTCCACGTTCTGACGCCGGTCACCATCGTTGCTCTGCTGGCGACACTCGTTCTCCTGTTCAGCTTCAAAGGCGAGATCATCCTGTCTAATCCGCTGACCATCCTCTGGATTGCCATCCCGCTGTTCATCCAGACCAACCTCATCTTCTGGATCGGCTATCTGCTCGCCAGGCCGCTCCGGCTGACTTACGAGGACGCGGCCCCGTCTGCCATGATCGGGGCGTCCAACCACTTCGAGGTCGCCATCGCCACGGCCACGATGCTGTTCGGGTTGTCCTCGGGCGCCGCGCTGGCCACGGTCGTCGGCGTGCTGATCGAGGTCCCGGTCATGCTGATGCTCGTGAAGATTTGCCTGCGGACGCGGGCGTGGTGGCCCAGGGAGGGAGCGCGAGCCGACGCACTTACGGAGCAGGCTGCACCCCAGAAATGATAAAGTGCCGCCCAATCGCAGATAAGGAGGTTAAGATGAAACAGGCCCGGAACGCGCACGACCTCGTGAAGAAAGCGTACGGCCGAGTGGCCCGGAAGAAATCGTGTTGCTGCGGCTCGGCGTCCTGCTACAAGGTGCCCGGCCATCCGGTCCCCGAGGCGGAACTGGGCCTGTCGTGCGGCAACCCGGTCGCCTTCTCGCACCTCCGTAAGGGCGACGTGGTGCTTGACCTGGGCTCGGGCGCGGGGAAGGACGTCTTTCTCGCCGCGCAGAAAGTCGGGCCAAAGGGCCGGGCGATCGGCGTCGACATGACCCCCGACATGCTCCGGCTTGCGCGGAAGAACGCCGCGAAGTTCGAGAAAGCGGCCGGGCTCAGCAACGTGGAGTTCCGCGAGGGGCAGATCGAACAACTCCCCGTCGAGGACTCGACCGCCGACGTCGTCATCTCGAACTGCGTCATCAACCTCTCGCCGGACAAGCCGCAGGTGTTCCGCGAGGTGTTCCGCGTACTCAAGCCCGGGGGGCGGATGGTCGTGAGCGACATCGTCCTGTACAAGCCACTGCCCGACTGGGCGAGGAAGGACGAGGATCTCTACGCCGCGTGCGTGGCGGGTGCGCTGCTCAAGAAGGATTACCTCCGGGCCATCCGGCAGGCCGGCTTCAAGAAGCTCGACATCCTTGACGAGCATGCTTACGGTGCGCCCGACGCCATCGCCAGCACCGGCGATAACGGCAGTGCAGTCAGCGGGGCGGAGGGCATCGCCGCGAGCATCACCGTCCTGGCCGCGAAATGAACACTCCACCGTCGCGTTGACTTCACGGGCGGAAACGGTATCCTGTTTCTATGGCAAGTCCCGACAAAACTTATTCGGTCGCCCGGCACCTGACAGACGCCAAGCGCGTCACGTGGGCCGGTCTCGTCGTCAACCTGGTGCTGTGCGCGTTCAAGTTCGTGAGCGGGATCATCGGGAACAGCCAGGCGGTCGTTGCGGACGCTGTTCATACGTTGTCGGATGTGAGCACGGACGTGGCGGTGCTGGTGGGGATGCGGTACTGGTCGGTTCCACCTGACCGGACGCATCCGCACGGCCACCGCCGGATCGAGACGATGATCACGATCCTGATCGGCGTAGCCCTGGCGGTCGTGGCGTCGGGCCTGCTGTATGATGCCATGGTGACCCTGGCGGAGAAACACAACCGCAGGCCGGGCTGGATCGCCCTGGTTGCCGCGGCGGTCTCCATCGTCAGCAAGGAAGCGATGTACCGGTGGACGGCTCACGTGGGCAAGCGGATCAAGTCGACCGCCCTGATTGCGAACGCGTGGCACCACCGGACGGACGCGTTCAGCTCGATCCCGGTGGTGCTGGCGGTGGCGGGCGCCCGCCTCATCCCCGAGTGGGCGTTCCTCGACCACGTCGGCGCGATTCTCGTGTCGGTCTTCATCATAGTCGCCGCGTGGAAGATCGGCTGGCCGGCGGTCAACCAGTTGGTGGACCGCGGTGCGCCCGAAAAGGTGCTGGCCATTCAGGCGGTCACTCTCGCGGTCACCGGCGTACAGCGCGTCCACGCGGTCCGCACACGCCTCAGCGGATCGGCCCTGATGATCGACCTGCACGTCATTGTCGACGGCAATCTGACCGTCCGCGATGGTCACGACATCTCCGAACAGGTCAAACAGCGGCTGATGGCTGAAGACTCCGACGTGGTCGACGTGGTCGTGCACCTGGAGCCCGACGCCGAGGGGACAGAACCAGAGTGAAGGTTCTCTTTCTGTGCACGCGGAACTCTTGCCGCAGCCAGATGGCCGAAGGCTGGACCCGGCACCTCAAGGCGGGAGTTGTCGAGCCCTGCTCCGCGGGGACGGACGCCGGGCGGCTTGACCCTCGCGCCGTCACGGTCATGGCCGAGGCCGGAGTCGACATCTCCGGCCAGCGGTCAAAACTCGTTGCTGAGCTCAAAGGCATCGACTTCGACTACGTGGTCACTGTTTGCGATCGCGCCCACAGCCGCTGCCCCGTGTTTTCCGGCAAGACGGTCAAGGTGGTCCACGCGGCCTTCGACGATCCGCCCCAGCTTGCCGCCAACGCCCGGACGGAAGAGGAAGCCCTGCAACACTACCGCCGGGTGCGCGACGAGATCAGGGCCTTCGTCGACAAACTCCCCGACGTGCTCTCATCGCAGGCGTTCGATCACTGACCATCGGTCACTCGCCACTCACCACTCGCCACTGCTGACTGGTTACTGGTGACTGTTCCGCTCAGCCAGCCGGCTGGCGCCTCATGTCGAAGAGCAGGCATTGCGGCACGCCGAGGTAGGTCCACTGGCGAAGCGGGTTCCTCTCCCGGAGCAGCCGCATGTCCGTTTCCCCCAGATAACCCTGCCGCGGAAACACGATGAGAAAATCCGGCGGCCGGCTGCCGGGCCGCCGGGCCGCGAAGGAGATCGTTTCTTTCATCCCGGGCAGGAAGTCGATGTATCGGGGCCGCACGTCGATCACGCTGCCGTCCGGACAGTGCTCGTTCACGAAGCCGATCACTTCCGAGTTGACTGTGTCGCCCCAGTACGTGGTCTCGAAGCCAAGCTTGTGCGCGCCCCAGGCGCCTGCGACGGCCTCGTTGTAGTATGAGAGCTCGTACGGGTGCGTCCAGGCCAAGGCCGCGGCGTAGACGGCCAGAACCGCGAGCACGACAGTCTTGCCCGCCCGGAACCGCCGCCACGTCCACGCGGCGCCGATCCCGGCCAGACAGGCGACAAACGGGAACGCGGGCATGAAGAGGCGCACGCCGTCGTACTTCGGCACCATCGGGAGCGCCTGCACCAGGAGCGGCATCAGGGCGCTTGACAGGATGAGAGCGCCGATTGTCCGAGTTCCAGAGCCCTTGTCATCGCGGGAAGCGGAGGGCTTTCTGCGGAGCGCGGCGGGAATGCCAATGCCGGCGAACACCAGCAGCCCCACCGGCACGGTCACCAGGATCATCACGAATGGGTAGTGCCACGGAGCCGGATTGTCGCGATAGATCTGACCGAGGTAATACACCGGGACGCTGGTCGTCCCCGTCGGGCGGTTCTGTGCACCGAGACGTTCGGCCTTGTTGACGGCATATTCCTGAACGCGGCTGACCGTGTCGTGCCACAACCAGGGCCAGCCGCCGAGGAACGTCGCGCCGCCGATCGCGAGGAAAATGACGCACGGCAGCACGGCCCGCCTCCCGAAGCACCACAGCGCCCAGGGAACAAGGACGACGGGCAGAAAGACCGCGTTGATCTTTGTGAGCAACGCCACCCCCCACAACAGCCCGGCAACGGCCGCCGTCGACTTCCGTGCGTGGACGTCCGCGAAAACCATGGTGGCGGCGAAAATGGCCAGGGCTGCCGGCACGTCAAGCGCGGCAAGGTGTCCGTGCCCAAACACGCGCGGCATCAGCGCGAGCGCAGCCGCGGCGAGCACGCCGGCCGGCCGGCCGAAGTGGAGCGATACGAACAGGCAGACGAGACCGGCGAGAGCGGCGAAGCCGGCGGCGGCGGCGAGCCGCGCTGCCAGAAATTGCGGCAGGCCCAGCGCGGTGGCCAGGGCCGCGGACGCGCCGTAGGCGAGCTTGGCAGCGGGCGGATGCTCGTGGTTCGGCTCCCAGCTATCTTTGATCGCTCCCCGCCCCAGGGAGTCCGCGGAGAGGTTTGCGAACCAAAGACAATAGCAGTATCCCGCCGCGGCATACGTGGGCTCATCCCACGTGATCCCCGGCTGTACGGACGCCGCCGCCGCAAGGCAGATCAGGCATAGGAGCCCGATGGCCAGCCAGAATCGGAACCGGCTCTGGGAGGAGCTTTCGCAGCCGGACAAAGAGGCCGCCTCCTTCGGGGGCTCATTCCCCGCGTATTGGGTTCCAACGCCAAGCGGCGCTCATCGGTTCTCCGCGCGGGCAAGCAGGGCCTCCGCCATGCGAAGGTGTTCGATCGTGGTGATCTTGAAGTTCTCGTGGCTGCCCCGCACCAGGCGCACCTCGAGCCCCAGGCGCTCGACCAGTTGCGCGTCGTCGGTGCACTCGAACCCGTCTCGCACCGCTTCGTCCATTGCGCGCCGGATGAGCGCCGTCTGAAAGACCTGGGGCGTCTGGGCGACCCACAGTTGATCGCGCGGGACGGTCTCGACGATGCGTTCGTCGAGCGAGCGCTTGACGGTGTCGGTCACCGGCATTGCGACGATCGCGGCGCCGTGTTCAGCGGCCGCCTGAACCGCCTCCTCGATGGCCCGACGCGGGACGAGCGGGCGGACGGCGTCGTGGATGAGCACGATGTCCACGCCTGCGTGAACCGCTTCGAGGCCCCTGGCGACGGAATCCTGACGACGCGGCCCGCCCGTGACGAGCCCGGTGGCGCCGAGGCGGCGGAACTGAGACCAGCACGACGCCTCCAGTTGCGGCATGTCCTCGGGATGCCCCACGACGATCACCTGGCTCAGGCCGTGGAGGTGCTGGAAACGCTTGAGCGTGTGACAGATCACGGGAATGCCGAGCACCTCGATGAGCGGCTTGCGCACCTGGCCGCCCATGCGTGTGCTGCTGCCTGCGGCGGGGAGGATCAGAGCGAGCTTGTGGACGGGGTCGCGGAAGCCGGCGGAAGTCATGGGCGCGTGCGCCTGTTATCCGAGGAGCGTTCCTGCTCGTCGGGTTTGATCTTGGAGAAGATGATGCGGCCCGTCTGGGTCTGGAGCAGGCGCGTCACGATGACTTCGACGGTGGACCCGATGAGGTGGCTTGCGTTCTCGACCACGATCATGGTGCCGTCGTCCATGTACCCGACGGCCTGGCCGGGCGCCTCGCCCCCACGAAGGAGCTCCGGCGACAGAATCTCGCCCGGCATGACAAGCGGCCTGACGGCGTTGGCGACTTCGTTGATGTTGATCACCTGGATGCCCTGGACGTTTGCGATCTTGCTGAGGTTGACGTCCGTGGTGATGATGCGTGCGCCCAGTGTGTCGGCGAGCTTGATGAGCTTGGCATCGACGTCCGGCCCGCCCGGCACGTGCCCCTCGTCGATCTGGATCGTGACGCTCGAGCCTTTGCGGAGGTGGTTCAGCATGTCGATGCCCCGCCGGCCGCGGGCCCGCTTCAGTTTGTCGCCGGAATCGGCGAGCGACTGGAGTTCGCGCAGGACGAACCTCGGCACGACCAGCGGGCCTTCGATGACGTGGCTCTCGCACAATTCGGCCAGGCGGCCGTCAATCACGGCGCTCGTGTCGACCAGCACCGCGGCCCCCCCTTTCCGCTCGCGCCGGAATTCGACGTACGGGATGATGAAGTTGAAGCGGTCGCGGTTCTTGTGGATGAGCATCACGAACAGGTAAGCGAACACCACCGAAAGCAGCAGTTTGATCGACACAGCGTACTGCTCCATGGCCATGTGGTTCTGCTCCTTGACCATCATCGGCTCCATCACGAGCAGGAGGAGGAAGTACGCCAGATGGGCCACCACGATCCCGATCATGGCCCCGAAAACGAGCGCCGAGATGTTGATCGCCCCAAGATAGACCTCTAACGATGAGACGAGCAGAAAGAGGATGATGGCGCCAATCATCGACTGCCAGGCGTCCAGTCTCAACGGAGCGTCTGCCAACCTCGGAGCGAACTGCGGGAGGGCATAGCCCACCCCCGCCGTCACCAGGAGGAAGAAAGCGCGAAGCGCCCATGTCCGCCAGAGGAACCCCTCGCCGCGGATTTCCTTGATGGTCGCCATCACGCCCGCGAAGGCGATCACCAGCGCCGAAAGAACAAGGAACAGCCAGTGTGCAGTGGTCATGAAACACCCCTACAAGACTGCGCTCAGCGTTCAGGAAGCACGTTCAGTTCGTCCCCTTCCCGAACGGTGATTATGCTTTCCCGGTCCGAACCTTCCACTTCTATCTTAGCGGTTGTCGTGCCGTCGTCAAGCGTAGTTATCTCGACTAACCGGCCCCGGACTGGTGCGGCCCCCTTGCGCTGGATCTCCACCCATGGAGCCGGGGCGCCGCGGAGAGCGAGCCACCCGCCCACAGCCAGCGCGATGACGAGCGCCGCCGCTGCCCCGCCCCAAACCAGCCGCCGCGAGCGCAGGAGCCTCCGGACGATGCCCGGCGCCCGGCCCAGCCGGACGCTCGACGGAAAGAACGGAATTGCTCTGAGGACGGTGGCCCCGGTTGTGTTTTCCGGGCTCTCGGTCAGCCGCAGCAGGGTGGCGTTGGGGCAGACGGCCGCGAGGTCGGCCGCCATCTCGCGCACGGTCTGGTATCGGTCCACCGGGGACTTGGCCACTGCCCTCGCAACGACCGGGTCAAACCCGGCCGGGATGCCGGGCTGAACGGCGGAGGGCGGCGGCACGCTCGACTCGATATGTTGCCGGAGAATCTCGAACGAAGTCTTGCCCTTGAACGGAGGAGCGCCGGTGAGCATCTCGTACAACACGATTCCCAGCGAGTAGATGTCGGTCCGCGCGTCCACGCGTTCGCCCTTGGCCTGCTCGGGCGACATGTAGTTCGGCGTGCCGAGCACCGTGTGATCGCCGGTGAGGGCGGCGTCGTGCGCCTGGCGGGCGAGGCCGAAGTCCATCAGCACCGCCCGGCCGTCCTCGTCGATCATGATGTTCCCCGCCTTGATGTCCCGGTGAACGATCCCCGCCTGATGGACCTTGTCAAGCGCGGACATCACTTCGGCGGCAATGTGGGCGGCCTGCTCCGCCGGAATGCGCCCGGCCTTGGCGAGGATGGTGTTGAGCGTGGACCCCTTGATGTACTCCATGGCGAAATAGGGCCGGCCCTCGTGTTCGCCGACCGTGTAGATGTGCATGAGGTTCGGATGCCGGACCTTGGCCAGTGCACGGGCCTCGCGCTGGAAGCGTGCGACGATCTCGGGATCGTCTGCGAAGTGCGGCGGAAGAATCTTGAGCGCGACCCGCCGGTCGAGCGAGTGGTCCTCGGCCAGGTAGACCGTGCCCATCCCGCCCTGCCCCAGCACCCGCAGGATCTCGTACGCCCCGATCTTCTGCCCGGCCTTCAGTTCGCTCATGTGCCCGGTCTCGTCTCAAGCCTTACTTCGTCCGGAACTCCTTCAGGCGTGTCCATTCGGCCATCCGGTCGATTGTTCTCGCTGTGAAGACTTTTCCTCTGGTGGCGAGAATCATCTTTTTCATGTCTTCCCGCCTGACGCCAAACCCTCTGCCTCCAATACATGCGACCACCTCGTACTTCGGCCGATTCTGCGGTTGCCCCGCAAGGCTCAATTCGCCAAAATGCTGGATGCGCGTAGCTTTGTCACGCGCTGTCCCGTCATCTTCAGTGATTTTCGCCTCAATAATTACCTGTGGATTGAACTCACTCGGAACAATGAAATCCGGTGCTTGGTCAAAGCCCTCAATTCGTTCCGCCCTCTTCGTCTTGCGGTAGGTTATCCCGGCATTGTGCAGGACTTCTTCAACAGTCGACTCAAGGCTGTCACCGATCAGTTCGCTGACGGAATCACGATGCCCGGCAAACGGCCTGCCCAGGAACCGCTCGTACAGCAGTATGGCGTACGGGGCTCCCATGCCCGCCAGGTTTCTGATACTCTCTGTTCCGCGTCTCGTATCGGCTTTGTCCAAGCGGTGAAGTTGGTGCGTCTGCACCTCGGGGACGCCTTTTGACAGCAGCTCACACGCGATACTCACAAGGGCATCGAGCCGTTTTTTTGTGGCACCTGTGGGGTTTAACGCGGTCCCGGGAGCCATCCGTACCCTTCGGTCAAGGGTACGGGCGAATCCCTGGGGAACGTGGACGCTCGTTCTTTGGGTCGTAAGGTAAGCCCATTCTGGCGGCGTAAATCCAAGCATTGTGCGCAGAACAACGAACACAATCGGCTGCGAGACTGTGACCGGATACACCTTGTCCGGTGTGAACTCGACGAAACCGGACGTGGCTGCCTTCAAGGCTTCATAACCGCGTTCAAAGACCGGATACTCGACGAAGCCGGCGCCTTTTGGCATCACGAGGAATTCGGACTCCAGGCAGGAAAACACCGCGTCGACATATTGGTCTGGGTCACGAACAATCTCATCGAACGGGGTCTCAAAAGGAGACTTCGCCATCTCCGGCTCCGTATTGTTGGAGGTTCTCACGAACCGCAGAAAGTCGTCTCGTGTGCGGCGCTTCCGTCAGGCGCTTCTCGACTTCGGACCAGCCGCCGAACTCTCGCAGCCAGTTGGCGACTCGCGCCAGACGCTCATCGATTGTCTGATTCCTGTCCCACTGCTTCCGCAAGGACCAGATCGCCAGCCGGGTCAGATGACCATAGGCAATGCATCTCGCATCCCCAAGGGTCGGCTTTACATTACCTGCCTCAAGCTTCTCAAGGTCGGCACGCACAAGGTCGGCCACGTCACCAGGCGTGTCCGCCAAGCTGCCGCGCGAAATGGAGCCGGCAGACCGACACACGAACACCGTGTCTATGATAGACGAACCCGTGCCGCTGATATGAATCGATGCGCCCATTTCGGCGGGACATGGCAGAGACGCGGAGCATGTGAGCCCTGCATCCAAAACCGCAACCGCCGCGGGGTAATACGCTACGATGTCGTTGTGGTGATAGGTGAACGCCAGCGGAGAACCCGGCTTGAGCGCCTTGGCCACCCGTTGGAACGCCTCCGAAAGACCGCGGGTGAAATGTGCCAGCCCTCTACCCATGTTCTCATTCGCGGTGAGTTCTTCGGAATTCCGGGTTGAACACGGTGCGAACATCCTTCCAGGGGCGTCCACCAAACGCCTCAACCAAACGTAGCAGAAGTCCATGAGTTCCGCATACTGCACGTTCCCGAAATATGGCGGATCCGTTAAGACAGCGTCCAAGCTCGCCGGGGGAAGGGCGACCTCCGCGGCATTCGCACACGAGAGCCTGATTTCGCGTTTCTCTCGGCCCGGTGATCCGTTGCGATGGTCCCCAATCCACTCGCCCTCGATGGGAACAAGCTCTTTTCGTCCGCCTCGGTAACGTATCTCGAACGGATTCTCGCAATACGCTTTCGCTTTCCGGAATTTCTCTATGATGTTGGCCCACCCGCCGCTCCCGGTGCAGGTGGCCGTGTTCCGATGGATGATCCCCAGGAGATTGGATTCGCATTGGATCAGTCCGACCGGGAAGCCGTGAACCGAAAAGATATCAAGTGACTTCAGGGCCACCGGGTCGTACCGGCAGAGCATGTTCTGGTAACGGAGCAAATCAGACAGATTCGTGGCCAATGCGTTGCGCAGGCGTTCATCCGCCGTCGCGGCGACGAACCGGGCGCTCAGTTCGAGCGCGACGAGTTGTCGTGAGTTAAACATCTCGCGGTAATATCGGTATCCCCAGCGATGAAGCCGATCTGTCTCATCGCCGCTCGGTATCGCTTCTTCAGGAACGAACTCCGCGTGCATCCCCTGCCACCGGGTTTCGGCCTCAGAAACGTGCGCCAGGTCCTGCTGGTCTGCCTTCTTGAAGAACCTGCCCTCATGGTTGGCCTTGCAGGTCGGGCAATAGTATTCGATGGCAAAGAGACGATGACGTGGTGGGCCGGCCTCGGGGTCCGGGAACGTGTTGCCGGCCGCGCAGTGCGGGCATGAGCAGCGGTTACGCTTGGCCGGACCGTTGCCGCTGAGAACGCAACCGCAATGACCACACTTTCCCAGGCTCCGCTCGTCGTCGGTCTCCGTCAGTTCACCGCACTTCGGGCAAACGAACACGCTCTTGGGGTGCCTGACATTTGCAGACAGACGATAACCGGGAAACAAATCAACATCCTTTTGGCAAGCCCGGCAAGTTTTCGTTTTCACCCACATGAAATACTTCACATCGGCATCCGCAGAACCGCACGAAACGCACTTGGTTCGATAAAGATGCCCTATTTCCTTCGTGAGGGCTTCGCGCAGAGCCCATGCGGCATCCTCATACAGCTTGAGATCGAGATGCTCCATCTCCTCCTTGACAATCCAGAACGACATGGGGTTGATATCGAACCCAATGACATCACATCCTACGCGGTTCGCTTCGAGCAGGGGGGTTCCACCCCCCATGAACGGATCGGCCACCCGGAGGCCGGGCAAGCTGTTCGATTGATAGTAAGCTTCTCGCAGGGGCTTGGCTGAGAATTCCGAAAGAAGCAACCCCCTGAACAGACTGCCCGGCCTGCGAGCAAACCATTTGTGCACTGCGATCACCGGGCGGTAATTCTGCTGGATTTGCTTCTCGCGGAGCGCAAGGTCGGCGACGAAAGGAATGTCGAAATCACGCTCGATCATTGGCGGCCATCTTGACTGTGAGCTGTAATCGAAGTCAGCTGGTTCACGAAGCTTCATTATTCTAGTCGCCTTCCGCGGCTCAGGCAACAATAAACCACTCCGTGATCGGAACCACTCCGTGATTGCCGCGCGCGAAACTGCCGGCCGATGAGGGTAATGAGCATCGCCACGGCTACACTGAAGTGAATTGCGATGAGCCGGTGTGCCCCGGCGTTGCGCGGCGGGCCTTCGCTATCCCTCAATGCCGTATTGCTTGAGCTTGGAATACAACGTGCTGCGGTCGATGCCGAGCACGGCGGCCGCTTCTTTCTTGTTGCCGCCGGTGTGGGCGAGGACGCGGAGGATGTGCGTCCGCTCGACGTCGCCCAGGCTGGCGTCGGCGTCGGGGCCGAGCGCCGTGACCGCGCCGCCCGCGCAGACTTCAGCCGGCAGGTCTTCGGGGCGGACTTCGTCGCCCTTGCAGACGACGGCCAGCCGTTCCATCAAGTTCTTGAGCTCTCGGACATTCCCGGGCCAGGAGTAGCTCCGCAGCAGTTCGCGGGCCCTGGCGGACAGGGTGAGCGGCCTGCGGCCGCACTTGTCGCAGAACTTCGCCAGGAAATGGTCGAGCAGGATGTCGGCGTCTCCTCCCCGCGCCCGGAGCGGTGGCAGGTCGATGCGGACGATGTTCAGGCGGTAGAAGAGGTCCTTGCGGAACGCGCCTTCTGCAGTGAGCTGGTCGAGCTGCTTGTTGGTGGCGGCGATGATGCGCACGTCGACGCGGCGGTCGCGGGTGTCGCCGACGCGGCGGAGTTCGCCCTGCTCGATCACGCGGAGCAGCTTCGCCTGGCTGTCGCCGGGCATCTCGCCGATCTCGTCGAGGAACAGCGTCCCCTTGTCGGCCAGCTCGAACCGGCCGGCTTGTCCTCGATGGCGCCGGTGAAGGCGCCCTTGACGTGGCCGAAGAGCTCGCTTTCGAGCAGGGCGGGCGCGAGGGCGGCGCAGTTGACCGCCTCGAACGCGCGGCCGCTGCGCGGGCTGTTCAGGTGAAGGGCCCGCGCGACCAGTTCCTTGCCCGTGCCGCTCTCGCCCACGATCAGGACGCTCGAGTCGGTCGGCGCGACACGCTCGACCAGATCCAGCACGGACGCGATGCTCTCGTGCACGCCGATGATGTTGTGTTCGAGCTTCATCTGGTCGACGAGCTGCTCGCGTTCGTTCTTCAGGCGGTCGGCCGAGCGGATGTTCTCGACGGCGACCACGACGGGCATGGCCATGGCGGCCAGCATCTCGAGGTCGGTGCGGGTGAACGGCTCGGCCGGGGCGATGCGGTCGGCGTAAATGACGCCAAGCTCGCGGCCGCCGGAGATGAGCGGCACGCACATCGCCGCCGCGATCCTGTTGCGGACGACGCTCACGCTCTGGCTGAACCGCTCGTCGGTCTGCACCTGGCTGAGCACGGCGGCCTTCTTGCGGCGCACGTGATTGACGATGCTGGTCGAGATCGGCAGCTCGGCCAGGACGGCGCTCGAGGCGGACCGCCGGCCGAACCACGGCCGAAGCTGGCCGTTCGACTCGATGGTGATTGGCACGACCCGGTCAGCGCTCAGCGCCTCGCCCGCGGCTGACGTGAGCTTGGCCATGAGCTCCGGGATCGACCGGCACGCGCTCACTTCGGTGCTCAGGCGGAAGAGCTGAACGACGCCACGGTTGATCTCGGCGAGCCGGGCGGGGTCCTCGGGCTGTTCCTTGAACCGCAGCATCTGGATTGTGCTGGCTTCCAGCACCTGCGTGACTTCGGGCGCGGCCTCCTCTTCGCCCAGGAGCGCCGGCTGGTCGTCCATGAAGATGAGGACGACCTCGCCCAGCTGGATCTCGTCCATGTGGCGCAGGTGTTCGCTCTCGATGCGCTTCCCGTTCAGGCGGGTGCCGTTGCTGCTCTTCAGGTCGCTGACGGTCCAGGCGTCGCCCTCGCGTGACAACCGGGCGTGGGAGCGGGAGACGGTCTCGTGCGGCAGGCAGATCCGATGGGTCTTCTCGCGGCCGAGGGTGACGGCGTCGCGCTCGAGCTGAAAGGTCCGCCCCAAGTGGGGGCCCTGCTTCACGAGCAGTTGAGCCATCGCTCACACCCTCTCGAAGGGATAGAACAGCCGCTTGTATTCTTCCTGCGCGAATCGGTCGGTCATGCCGGCGATGTAGTCGCACACGACGCGCGGCATGGCGTCGGATGCGGGCAGCCCGCCCGCGATCTCTTCGTCGATTCTCTGGTGGTCGTCGGGCGGAAGCTGGTTCGGCTCGCGCGTGTATTCCTGGAACAGTTCGATGACGAACCGCTTCGCCTTGTTCGCCATGCGCTGCACGCGGTAGTACTGGTAGAGGTTCTCGAA
Organism: uncultured Planctomycetota bacterium; assembly: GCA_964466285.1. Taxonomy (GTDB): domain Bacteria; phylum Planctomycetota; class PUPC01; order PUPC01; family PUPC01; genus CAYXNI01. The sequence continues at coordinate 15,210 of CAYXNI010000013.1, forward strand.
CAGAAACTCCTCAAGTTCTTTCTTGAGCGGCTTGATGGCGCCGCTGAATCCGATCAGCCGCGTCGGCCAGGCCTGAGCTTCGGCCGCGTTCGTGATGCCAGCCTTCTGAATCCGCTCTACGCTGCTTTCCAGCAGGTCGTTCACGAGGATGTTGATGAGGAAGGTCACGACCTGAGAGGGGCGGACGGTGACGTCCTTGAACGCCGCCTTGGCCCGACCCGCCGCCGCGCGCCACAGCTCAAGCCCGTTGAGCTGGTCAACCTTGATGATCCCGGCAAGAAGCCCGTCCTCGACGTCGTGGTTGTCGTAGGCGATTTCATCGGCCGCGTCCACCGCCTGGGCTTCGAGCAACGCGTGCGTCGACTTGTCGAATTCCGAAGGCGGCGGGTTGTCGTGCCGGGTCGCGTGCTTGGCGATAGACTCGCGGACCTCGTACGAGAGGTTCAGGCCGGGGAAGTTCGGGTACCGGCGTTCGAGCTTCTCGACGATCCGCAGGCCGTGAATGTTGTGCTCGAATCCGCCGTGCCCGCTCATGAGCTCGCGCAGGGCGTCCTCGCCGGAATGGCCGAACGGGGTGTGGCCGAGGTCGTGCGCCAGCGCGACGGCCTCGGTCAGGTCTTCGTTCAGGCGGAGGGCGCGGGCGATGCCCCGCGAAATCTGTGTCACCTCGAGCGTGTGCGTCAGGCGCGTCCGGTAGTTGTCGCCCTCGTGGTTCACGAAAACCTGCGTCTTGTATTCGAGCCGGCGGAAGCCGGTGCTGTGGATGATGCGGTCGCGGTCGCGCTGGTAGATGCCCCGATAGGCGCCGCGGTAGTCCGCCTCCGCCTCCCGGTGCACGCGGCCGCGCGTGTTCCGCGCCTTCATCGCATACGGCGCCAGCATCGCCTCCTCGCGTTCCGCGATCGCCTCGGACGAAACAATGGCGGGATTCGGTTCGTGAAAGGCAGGCTGGCTCATCAGGTTTTCTCTTCTTCCTCGAAATGACGCGTGAGCATCTGATACGACTCTTCGAGCGACTGGCTGACCACCTTGAGGTCGGCGACGGTGGTCACGAAGTTCGTGTCCCCCGTCCAGCGGGGCAGAATGTGCGCGTGAATGTGTCCGGGCACGCCCGCTCCCGCGGCGGCCCCGATGTTCAGCCCGATGTTGAACCCGTGCGGCTTGAACTTCGCTCCCAGCGCCGCCTGGACCTCCATCACCAGCTTCATCATGTCCGCGCGCTCGGCGACGCTGAGCTCCGGCAGGTCGGCCTTGTGAGCATACGGGGCGACCATCACGTGGCCGTTATTGTACGGATATCGGTTCAGCAGCGCGAAGCAGTGTTCCCCGCGCCGGACCACCAGGTTCTTGCGGTCGTCCTTTTCGCCTCCCGCCGCGCAGAGGAAACAGCGGCCCTCCTTGTCGGCGTTCGACACATAACCGATCCGCCACGGGGCCCACAATCTGTCCAAGTTCAATCTCCGCATCAGTTTCAAGTTTAAAGTTCAAGACCCCGCGTGAGACTCACCTGCGTTCCTTCACAACTTTAAACCTTAAACTTGAAACTACCTCCTGCATAAAGTTCAGGATCCTGGGTGAAGGGCGGCTGCGTTCCTTCACAACTTTAAACTTTAAACTTGAAACTTTAAACTCTGAACTACCTCCTGCATGTCGAACAGGAGTTGGACGAACATCCCGCGCAGCTCAAGCCCCGGCTGCGTGTGCCCTGTGCGGCGAAGAGCGAGAACTTCTTGTTGAGCCGCTTGCTCCCGCAGTGGGGACAGGCCAGCCGCGTGCCGGAACTCCGAATCAGGATTTCACAGTCCCGGCCACACTTCCTGCAGGTAAACTCGTGAATCGGCATCTGAAACCACCACCCCGGGCGGGCGGCTTGGGAATGGAGCGGGCAAAGGGGTTCGAACCCTCGACCTATAGCTTGGGAAGCTATCGCTCTACCAACTGAGCTATGCCCGCCTGTCAACGAACCCTTCCGTCAGTGGCCATCGGCTCGTGTCGGATTTTCCAACATCATTATATCCCACCCCCAGAGACTGTCAAGCGCCCCAAGTTCGAGTTCTGGAACTGTCCATCGTCTCTAGTCCACGGTCCCTAGTCCCTGGTCCCTGGTCCACTGTCCACAGTCCATTGTCCCTCTCGGCCTGCACCCGTGGCACAGCCGCCCCCGGCTGTGCACTTGCCGCTTCATCTCGTTGTGTCCCTCGCGTCGCCTGCCCGCCGAAGCTCAGGCGAAGGCGGGTGCCGTTGTGGTGACAACAACACCCCTCGCCTCGCCCGCCCCGCGGGCCGCCCCAATCATATTGTCAAAGAACGCACACCGGCTCGTCCCGCAACGAAGGATTCGCCTTCACTTGAGACCCCCACGATCAGCGGCCTCGGCGAACGCAGAACGGACCGCACCAGTCACCGGTAACACTGCGCCCAGGCGCCCTGCGCCCAGGCGCCCTGCGCCCAGGCGCCCTGCGCCCGCGCACATCACCCATGGTCCCATGGTTGCATGGACCCATGCTCGCATGCTCCCATGCTCCCATACTCTCATGCACCCGCGCGCACCCGGTTCCCGTTGCGGCTTACGTAGGCTGACGGAGAGGAAGTGTCTTACGTTGACTTCGTCCTAGCCCAAGTTCCGCAGTTGAGCGCTTAGAATGCGGCCATGGGGCGTTTTGAGG
>CAYXNI010000014.1:0-17124 GCA_964466285.1 uncultured Planctomycetota bacterium
GTCCACGCCGGAAGGAATGCGCGCCCGCTACGTGCGCGTTCGCGCCCTGAACCGCGGCCTCATACCACCGGGCCTCCTTGGCGCAGGCGGAAAGGCCTGGCTCATGGTGGATGAAATACTCGTCAACCCTGTGGGGCCGTTGCAGGACGAATGTCCTGGCTCGCCCACAGGCCGGTCAAAAGAGTGAAGGACAAGGGAATGGAACTGGGGATTGTCGGCGAAAGCAGCGCCAATGTGAACCGCACGGGGACATTCAACGAGTAAGAAAGGAGCGACGCAATGAGACTGAACGCGGGCATTTCAACGGTTCTGGCTGTGGCGCTGTGCGTGGGGCTGACATCGACGGCAAAGGCGCTGGAGAGCAAGAAGAACGAAATCCACAAACTCTCCGGGCTGGAGATGCTCACGGCGAAGGATACCCCCCTCAAGAAAGGCGACAAGATCGCCTTCTTCGGCGACTCGGTCACCATGCAGGGCGGCTACATCAAGACGATCGCCGCCGCCTTGCAGGAAGGCCAATACACCAAGGCTCTGGACGTCAAGCTCCTGCAGCACGGCCTGGACGGCGGCCGCGTCCCAACGGTTCTGGAAGGCAAAGGCCCCTGGGGCGACCTCGGCGGCACAATGGAGTCGCTGATCGAGAAAGAGAAACCGGACGTAGTCGTGATCTACCTGGGCATCAACGACGTGTGGCATGGTGAGAAGGGCACGACCAAGCCCGACTTTGAGGCCGGCCTGAAGGCGATGATCGCCTTGTGCAGGAAGGCCGGCGCCACGGTCATGCTGTGCACCCCTTCGGTGATCGGCGAAGAGATGACCGACGCGAATAGGCTGACCAAGACCCTGGGCGAGTACTCCGAGATCATCCGCAAGCTGGCCAAGGAAGAAAAGACCGGCCTGTGCGACATCCACACCGCCTTTGTCGAGGAACTTAAGAAGGTCAACTTCGAGAACAAGCATGCCGGCAACCTGACGTACGACGGCGTGCATATGAACGACAAAGGTAACGCCCTGTTGGCCGACGTGATTTCTAATGCCATGGTCGAAACGCTCAAGACTCGACAGAAAAATGGGACGAGTCCGGCCGAAAAGCTCGGCGAGTCCGAAAAAAGCGGCACCAACTGATTAGCAGGCTCCCCTATTCCGAGGGTTGGGAGTTCTCGCCTCCTGTTGCCCGAATCCTATGCTTCCGGCGATTCCGGAGCATCCGAACCATTGGCTGAATCTGGAAGCCTTCGTCGATGAGCGGAACTGCGCAGGCACATGGTACCACCCTCCCTGAGCGAGAGGTGGAGGTGCGGGCAGGCGATGTGGCGGTGATGGACGGAGGCCCACCCTCCTCCGCCCGCCGAAGCAGCGGAACTGCGAAGGGCGGGAGGGCGACCGGAGGAGCCGCCACTGACTGGCCCTCCGTGCGTGCGCTCATGCTGCGACAACGCTCAGCCAGTCCGGACGGTGGCTGCGATCTGCCCTGCGGCCGGTCCGCCTCCGGCGCGAACACCCGCAGGTTCGTTCGTTATTTCTGAGACCAGTTGCCGATGTCGTCCCCGCCGCCGGTCTGTCCGCCTGCTGCCCGTCGGGGCCGAGAGAGTAGACGTCGTAGTCGCTCCCTTCGTGCTGGCCGGGGTGGCGATACACATACGCGCTGCCCCACGGATCCGTGAACAAGCCGTTCTTGACGTGAGACTCCCTCACGTAAGGCCCGCTCCAGCCGACCGCGCTTGCCGGCTGCTCCAGCAGTGCCCCCAGGCCCTCCTCGGTCGTCGGGTAACGCCCGCAGTCGACTTCAAAGACATCCAGCGCCAGCTCGATGGTGGCGATGTCGGCCTTCGCGGCCGTAATCCTCGCCCGCTCGGATCGCGCGGCAGGCCGCGGCGCCGCCGCGGCCTGCGGGCCCGCCGCCCACGCGCCGTCCGGCAGCAGGCGAACGCGCAGAGTAAGCGGCCCCTCGTCGGTCACTGCGTCGGCCACGATCGCCCACCGCATGCCCGAGTGACACGCCTCCGCGTCAAACAGCAATGCCCGGCCCTTTTGCCCCGGGACTTCGACGCCCTCCGCGCGGTAAACATATGGCTTGCCAGACGCCGGACAGACCAGCGGCGGCAGCCGCTTCGGTTCCCACGCCTTCATCTCATCAAGACTGTTCGGAAGATGCTTCTGCGTGGAGTAGTACAGCAGGAACTGCTCGCACATGTCATGCAGGCGCTCGGCGCACGGGTCCAGGCTGACGCTCGGCTTCTGCACGCGAACAGCCGAGGGCTGGCAGCCCGCCAACAGCCCCAGGGCCGCCGTGCAGAACACCAGCCCCGGATAAGTAGGGACAGTCACCTGTTTTCTGCTCCGTGTTTTCTGGGCCGACCGCTCGGCCTCTGCACGCGAACAGCCGACGGCTGGCAGCCCGCCAACAGCCCCAGGGCCGCCGCGCAGAACACCAGCCCCGCGAACCCCGCGAGCTCACTTCTCCGGCTCATCGCGCTTCTCTGCGGGTTCCGTGTCTTCAGCAGGGGCAGGGGCGGGGGCGGGAACGGGGGCAGGAGCCGGCGCAAGGCCGGGCGGCAGCACCGGCCGAGGGGCTGCACCACGCTCCATCCCCTTGAGGTGTTCATCGAACGTCCCCTCGCTGACCGCGCCCCTTATGACCTTGCTGCCGGACACTTCGTCCTTTGACATGCCCTCAAGGTCCTCCGGTTGCTGCGCAACGTGGGGCGTAAGGAAAATCAGCAGCTCCGTCTTTGTCTTCTTCCGGATCGTCCGGCGGAAGAGCAGCCCAAGCCCCGGGATATCTCCCAGCACAGGCACCTTATTGACGCTTTCCGTGGTGCGGTCCTCCATCAGGCCTCCGATTACGATCGTCTGACCATCCCGAATGGCCACGCGGCACTGCGCGGTCCGTTTCGCAAACACCGGAGCATTGACCGTTTCCGAGATCGGCACGGTCTCCCCGGTCAGGGTGGATATCTCGGGCGCGACGTCCAGCGTCACCAGCCCCTGCGGGTTGATGTGCGGGGTGACGTTCAGGATGATGCCAATGTCGTCGTACTGGATGGTGTTGATCGTCTGGCCCGTTTCAGTGGTGCGGGTGTTCGTGATGAACGGCACTTCCTGGCCGACCATGATCGAGGCCTGCTGGTTGTCGCTCGTCAGGATGTACGGGCGCGACAGGACGTCCAGCTTCGCCGTCGTCGCTATCGCCCGGATAGCGGCGGTTATGTCGTCCTCCACCTCCTTGAAGATCAGGCCGGTTGTCTCGCTTCCGACCCTGAAGTTGGTGCCGATGGACATGCCCTTGCCCGACGCGCGAAGGTTCAGGATCGAGAACTCGGCGCCCAGGTCGAGCGAGTTGTCGTGCGTAACCTCGGCAATCAGCACCTTGATGAGAACCTGGGGCACGGCGCGGTCCAGGTCCTGAAGGATGTCCTGCACGCGGTCAAAGTTCTTCGACGACGTCGTGACCAGAAGCGAGTTCGTGTTCTCGTCCGCGACAACGTATACTTGCCCTGTCAGGTCGGAGGCGGCCTGGACGGTGCCGGCGGACGGCGCGCGAGCGCCGAAGCCTGTCGTCGCTGCGCGGCCGGAGCCTGTCGTCGCTGCGCGGCCCGAACCGGTCGAGGCCGCTCCCCCGGTCCCCGTGGTGCTGGAAAGCCCCCGCCCGCCGGCACCGCCGGTGGTTCTCGACCCGAAGGTGCCGCCTGTCGAGCCGGCCGTGCCGCCCGCAGCCCGGGTCGTCGGCTGTCGCGCCGCCGAACTCGTGCCGGAAGTTGACCACCCGAACAGATTGTTCAGGACGCTCTCGATGTTCTTCGCCTCCCCGTTCTTGACGCGGTACACAAACACCGCCTGCTCCGCTGCCGGGTTGGCGTCAAGTTCCAGGACAACCTGCTCGATGACTTTCATGGTGTCCGGGGATGCGCTGATGATGAGCGTATTGGTCCGGTCGTCGGACGACGCCGTCACCTTCGTGGCCCGCGCGCCCGTCTCCGCCGTCGGCGGTGCCAAGAGAGCGGCCAGAGCCTCGGGCCCGCCCGGCCCCCTGAACGCCCGCCGGCCGCCCCCTAATCCGCCAGCCTGCGCAGGCTGGTCCTCCTTGAAAATCTCCGTGATCAGGCGCGCCGCGTTCGACGCGTTCGCGTACTTGAGTTGGAACACCTTGACCTGCGAAACCTCCGACATGTGCACGTCGATTGCGCGGATGATTTCCACCACCCGCCGTATGCTCGCCTCCGTGCTCGTCAGGATCAGCGTGTTGCTCGACGCGTTGGCCGTCAAGTCCGCACCGGCCGGCATCAATGCCGCCAGATCCGCCTTCAGCTTGATCGCGTCGGCATACCTGATGGGAATGATCTGTGTGACCATCTGATCGGTCGGCTTAATCTTCGCCGGATCATTGCCGGACCGAACGGGGATCAACTCCTTCTTCGCCTGCTCGACCGTCACGATCTTCAGCGTCCGCTCGTTTCGGATCGCCGCGTAGCCTTTCGCCCTCAGCACGGTGTCCAGCAGCGACACCGCCTCGTCGACCGTCACCGGCTGACGGCTCATCACCGTTATTCGGCCGTCGAGGCGTGAATCCTTCACGACGACCAGCCCCGCCGCCTCGGACAGGTACTCGAGAACCGCGTCAAGCGACGCATCCTTGAAGTTAAGCAGCATCGGCCCGCCCGGCACGATCGCGGGCTGAGCGGCAGCCGGCTCAGGCGCTGCAGGCTCCGCAGCAGCGGGCTCCGTGGCAGCAGGCGCAGCAGGCTCCGCAGCAGCGGGCTCCGTAGCAGCAGGCGCAGCGGGCTCCGCCTCCGGCGCATCAGGCTCAGGCGCGGCAGGCTCAGGCACAGCAGGCTCCGCAGCAGCAGGCTCCGTAGCAGCGGGCACCGCAGCCGGCGCGGCCGGGACCGGCTGGCCCGCCTGCTCCTCAGCCGCCGCAAGGCTGCCCGAAGCCGCCAGGAACAGCAACAGTGCTGTAATTGCCACGTTCACTCTGGTTTGACTGACCATGTGTCATTTCCTTTCCATCGACCAACGAGTCCGGGAACCCACTGCGTCTCTTGCCTGCGGGATCATTGTCTCAGTTCCTGCGCGCGCCGTTGACGCATTCGCTCCAACACGTCGCCGCCGCCTTCGCCGGACACTCCTTCGGGTTGCGACGAGGCCCCCGCCGGCTCGGTCGTCATGCGCGCCGACGCGGGCGCCGTCGTGTACGCCGGAGACAGCGCCGCCGACAGGCCCGCCGACAGACCTGCGAGGTTCTGCCCCACCACGATTTTCCTCGGCCCGCCCTCGCACTCGTACTCGACACCCTCAATCGTCACCGACGCCACCTTGCCGTTGCAGACCGATTGCCCCGCTGAAACCCGCATCCGCTCCCTCGTCCGGCTGTCCTCGAAGAAAGCAATCCACTCGTCTCCCTGCCGCGCCACGCCAAAGAGAGCGATGTAAGACTCCTCGGACTTCGCCGGCGCCGGGGCGGCGGACGGCCGGCTCACTGCCGTACGCGCCGGACGCGAGCGGCCTCTCACAAAGATGTTCCGCTCCGACAGCACCCGATAGCTGTCCCACGAAACGGCCGGCGCGACGGCCGGAACCGGCGTCGGCGAGGCGGCGACAGCCGTCGCCCCAAGCAACCCGACCGCGATCCACATTCTCAGGCCATGTCCCGTCATTCGCTCTTCTCCGCTGCTTTCGGCGACGCACTTGGCGCGAACTCTGCGGGCAGGCAAAGCGTGGAGAGGCGCAACTGGACGGACAGGTCGTCGGTCCCTTCCTTCCGCGAGCCGAGCTGGAGCTCGCTGATCCTGACCGGAACCTGCGCCGTCTCCAGGCGCCACAGGAACCGCGATACCGCTCTCATGCTTCCCGTGCCGGCCGCCTGGAACGCGATCTGCGGCAGCCGGGTCTTGTCGGCCGGGCGTTCGGACTTGAGCAGCGACAAGGCCAAGCCGGCCTCCTCCGCCGCATCGAGTACGGCGTGCTGAATCTGGCTTTCCGCCTCCGCGGGGCTCGACCGCAGGCTTTGCCGCATCGCGTTCCACAAAGGCTCCACCTGCCCGCGCCGCGACAGCAGGCTCTGAGCCTGCTCAAGCCGGGCCGACATGGTATCACGCTCGGCACTGATCTCGGAACGGCGATCAAGGAGCGGCCCAAGCACAAAGTGGTTCGCCAGCGCGAGCGCCAGCACGCCGACTGTCGCCGCCACGATGTATCGTTCCCGTCTTGAAAGCACCATGTCTACTTGGCTCCGGCAAAATCAAAACTGACGGCGAAGGCCACTTCGCGCGTGTTCCCGCCGGCCTGGCGGATGTAAAGCGGCTTGACGTTGGAGAAGCCCCGGCCGGCCTTCAGCCGGTCAAGGACCCGCAGCGCCTCGCGCTCGTTGTCGCACTTGCCCGTCAGCAGCGCCTTCCGCCCGTCGCGAACGGTCAGCCCCGTCGTCCACACCCGCCCTTCCTCCGGAAAGACCAGCGTCACCTCGCGAAGGCATTCCAAAAACCGCGGGCGGCGGTCGTACCAGTCCCGCGCGAACGACACGTTGTCGACGACCTCACGGGCGTCGCGAACGCTGCCGCCAAGCTCGTCCAACTGGCCTTGAAGCGAAGCCGCTTCCCGCTGATTCGAGCGCCAATCCATGGCGAAAGCGGCCGCCGCCGCGCCAATCACCGCCGCAGCCATTGCGGCCCAGGCCACATGCCGGCGCAGGGGGCCCGCCTTCTTGGGTTGCGCCAGCCGCGAGTGCATGAAGTCAACGATCGGCATCCGACCCGACAGCCCCTGGACGGCTATCGCCGCCGCCTCGGCAAGCGGCTTGTCGGACTTCACATCCCCCCTCACGGCCAGGCCCAGGTCGTCGGGGAACCGGCACGCCCTCACGGGCATCGCCAGCCGCTCCCGAAGGACGTCCATCGCCGATCCGTCCAGGCCCGACTCGTCCCAGACGAGTAGCTCGCGGTTGTCGGCCGGCTCCTTCACCGGCGGCAGCAGCGAAACCACCCGGCGCATTTCCCCGGCGATCTCGTCCAGCCTCCCGGACGCCGGCGGCGGCAGCCGCCGCAGCACACGGACGCCCGCCGGCGAGTGTACCACCAGCTCCGCCCTGTCCCCACGCAGATAGAGCACCAGGCGCTCCGCCGGGGACGCACCATCGGTCGCGGCGGCCAGCGCCAGGGCCGAGCAGCCGACCTGTGTCACGCCGAGGCCCGCCGCCTTCGCCATCGCCGCGACCCCGCCCAGCTTCTCCCGCGACGCTGCAACCAGCAGGACGGGCCGCTCGCCCGGATTGCCCGCCGCTGCGACGTAGTCGAAGACGAAGTCCTCCCCGGCGGAAGGGAATTCCCGCTCCGCCGCGATCGAGATGATGCCAGCGACCACGCTGGACGAGCAAGGCGGCAGGACCTTTTCCTTGGCGATCAGCCAGCCCGCCTCCAGCCCGATCGCACAGCGTGATGCCGAGAACCGGTTCTGCCGCAGGAAATGCCGCAGCGCCTTGCCCGCCTCGGTCCAGTCCCGCGGCTCGCCCGGATCGGGCATGACGAACTCCGCAGTCCGCAGCAGCGTCGCCCGGCCGCGCGATGTGGCCACCTCCGCGACGGCAATCGACCGCTCCGAAACCGCCAGGCCCAGCATTGTCCGACGCCTCAGCATCTACCGAACTCCAGGTTGCGGCTTCTGAACGATCTGATCGAGCGCCTCGCCCGACCGCAGTCTGGCGACGATCTCCGCCTCGAGCGGCCACCCGAGATGGGTCAGGTCCTGCCAGTAGACCACCTGTGGCGGGCTGGACGCCGCATCCACCACGACGCGGCACCGCCGGAACGCACGGCCGTCGCCCGACACGGCAACGATGTCCGCCGAGAACTGGTAAGACCGGGCCGTGATGACCCGGCCCAGCGCAACCGCCTTGTCCCGGGGCAAGGCTTCCGCGACCCACGCGATGGTGCTCAGGTCGCGGCTCGACTCGGCGCGCCATGACAACAGGGCCGACACCTCTCCCTCGCCAAGCCCGGGCAGGCAGGCAAGCACCTCGCGCGGGGCCGTGTTCACGTTGACAAGCCCCGTCAGCTTCGCGGCCGAATCGGTCGTGATCCGGTCGGCTATCTGCTGGAATTCCTCCATCGTCAGGCCGGTGCGAAAGTAGAAATCCAGCACGTTCTGAAACGGCCGGCCGCGCCGGACATCCCCCAGCACTGCCTCCAGCCTCCCCTCCGGCACCGCCTCGCGCAGCAGGTCCGACAGTTCCGGCCCTTGCGACTGGTTGACATCGATTCGCGGGTCGCCCGAGGCCGACGTATTCGGCTCCGAACTGTAAACGGTCACGAAATCGTGGATGCCCCGTCCCAGTTGCCCGTCGCCGTTGTCGGGCGGCTCGATGGCAGAGCCGTCGTTCTCGTTGTCATCGAGGAACCCGTTGCGGTTGGCGTCCTCGCCGAGGAGCACCTCGCGCGACATCTCCTTTACCAGCAGCAGCTCGTCCACCGTTTCCAGCGGCGCGTTCTTGCATTCGTAGGGGTCCTCCTGGAGCAGGTAATACTCGCTCTCGGCGCCGCCCTGGGTCACGTTGCTGTCGCCGTCGCGCCAGTCGATGATCGACGCCGCCAGCTCCGTCGTCATGTCCGGCAGCATCGACAGCATCCCGTCCGTCGCCGTGTTGACGTTCAGCTTCGACGCCTCGTCCCTGATGCCGAATGCGTACGTCCGCCCGTCCCCCTCGCTCGAGGGGCGCAGTATCCAGAACGCGCCCTCGCCGATTCGGACGCCCTCGCACGGCACTGTCTCCTCGGACGGCACCTTGCCGCTCAGCGCGTCCACGTGAGCCATCACGTACTGGATTGCGCCCCGCTCGGCCGCGGCAGCTTGCGCCGCCGCAACCCCGTTGGCCGAGCAGCGCCCTTCCACGCGCACCGCTTGGGCCAGTGTCAGGACCAGTCCCGCCAGCGCCAGCACAATCCACATGGTAACGATCAGGACCGTGCCTCTGTCGCGGCGCGCCGCCCCGGGCCGCCTGCGGCCGCCATGTTCACACCGTTCGCTCATGTCCTGCCGCATCTTCATTGCCCGGGAACCGCCATCGAACTGTCGGACGTGGAAGACCCGCAGGGAATCAGAAGAACCCGCGACACGCGGTAGCCGGTCCCCTGCCTCGTCGGCCTGTCCGTGTTGACCTCCACTGTTATCTCCACCGCCAGCGGCAGCGCGTTCTCGTATGCGCCAGCGTCCCAGCTCTCCTGCCATTCCGTGCCGTCGAAATACCTCAGGTTGAACGCGCGGACGCTCCGGCAAACAACCTCCTCCCGGGGCTCGACCTCCACGGGCGCCAGGAGGTTCGTCGTCACCAGACGCAACAGAACCTGTTCGTCCGAACCGCCCGACGGCTCGCACAAGAGCTCAACCTTCCTCATGTCGCCGGCGACCTGGCCTGCTGCTTCGTCGGATAGCGGCGCCAGCGTCGCCGCGGTGCAGCAGAACACCAGGGAGTCAGCATCATTGCCGAAGGCGTCTTTGCCGTCCTGGCCGACAAAAGTGCTTGCCAGCACGCCTTTCGGGATCGCCGCGCACCGAAGGTCCTGCTCCAGCAGGTTCAGCGCAAGCTCCATCGTCCGCGTCGCGTCGATCGCCCTGGCGGCACTGTTCCTTGCCTTGAACGCGATGTGCAGGCTCGCGTACAGCGACCCCGCCAGCACGCAGATCAGGCTCATCGCCACCAGCATCTCCAGCAGCGTGAACCCTCGTGTTCTTGACGTCCGCTTACCCATTGGCCCCACCCGTGTACGCCAGCGTCGCCAGCGTCACCGCGCATTCCCTGCCTCGATGCTTCCAGGAGACCGTCACCTCGACCTGCTGCAGTATGGTTCCTTCCCATCCAGTTACCTGGGCCGTCCAGCGATAATCGGGCCAGTCGGCCCCGAAATCCCCGGAAAGGCTCGCATGCTGCCATTGCTGGCCCGCCACGAGCTCGGCCAGCTTGGCCTGAGCCAGTTCGGCGGCTTCGGCCCGGCTTCTCGCCTGCTCCGCAGTGGCCAGGCACAGCGAAATCCCGTTCATCGCCGTCGGCAGGACAATGGCCAGCAGCGTCATTGTGGCAAGAATCTCAATGAGCGTGAAACCGCGTCCACCGCCCCCGCGCCGGCGACCGGAAAGATGCACCGCGGCCGAACTCATGATCGGCTGCCCTCCGCAGGGGTCAGCACGCGAAACCGCTCGGTCGCCGACTCACACACGACCCGGAAGACCCCGCCCCGCCGCCCGGTGACCTCGATCGTCGCCTCCTCCGCCCTCCCGTCGGGATGAAACTGGACGTAGTCCGGCGACCCCGTCCCGCCCGACCCGCCCACAAGCCGCACCGTCAGGCCGTCCGGGAAATCAAAGCCCCGTCCCACCCCGCTCTTCGTTTCCACAAACGCTCCCGATTGCTGCCCCGCCAGCCAGCAGGTCCTCGCCTCCGCGTCCACGTACAAGCGATAGTCCCGCCCCTCGGCCGCCGCATGTGACCGCGCGAACTGCGTCAACGCAAGCAGCCGGGCGGCTGCGTCCGCCGTCTCCCGCGATGCGCAGAACCCTCGAAGCGACGGCGCCGCCATCGCCAGCACCGTGCTGATCAGCAGCAGCACAAGGATCAGCTCCAGCAGCGTGAACCCGCCGCGCGAACGCATACGCCGTTCTCCGCTATTTCTGAGACCAGTTGACAATGTCGTCTCCACCGCCCTCCTGCCCGTCGGGGCCGAAGGAATAAAGGTCGTAGTCGCTCCCTTCGTGCTGGCCGGGGCAGCGGTACACATACGGGTTGCCCCACGGGTCCTCGGGCGAGCCTTTCTTGAGGTAAGACCCGCTCCAGCCGTCCGCGTTCGCAGGCTGCTCCAGCAACGCCCGCAGACCCTCCTCGTTGGTTGGGTAACGCCCGCAGTCAACTTCAAAGGCGTCCAGCGCCACCTCGATGCTCGCGATGTCCGCCTTCGCCGCCGTCTTCTTCGCCTGCTCCGACCGCTTTGCGAACCGCGGCACCACCAGGGCCGACAGCGTCGCCAGGATGACCAGAACCAGCAGAAGTTCGATGAGCGTAAAACCGCTCCGCCGCGCCAGGCGGCCCGCCTTGACCGTCTTTACGCCGTTACGATTCATGGCTTCTCCAATCACCGAATGAAGTCCTGGAGGGTGAACACCGGCAGCAGCATGCCGATGACAATGGTTCCGACGATACCCGCCATGACGAACAGGAGGACCGGCTCGACCAGCGTGACCAGTATCCGAAGCTGGCGGTCGAGGTCCGCCTCGTACACGACAGCCAGCCGCACCATTTCCCGGTCGAGGCGTCCGCTTTCCTCGGCCACCGCGACCATCTCGGTCACCGACGCCGGGAACAGCCGTGCGCTCGCCCCGAGGCTTTTCGCCAGCGGCGCACCGCGCTGCACCTCCTCGATCGAAGCCCCGACCGTGTCGGCAAGCGTCTGGTTCCCGATGGCCTCCTTGGCCACCTTCAGCGCCGTCACCAGCGGCACGCCGGCGCCCAGCAGCATCCCGAGCATCCGGCAGAACCGCACCAGCGCAAAGCGCGCCATCACGTTCCCGACCGCCGGCAGACGCAGAAGCGCCTGCTCCAGCCCCCGCCGCCCGGCCTGCGACTGCAGCGCCCGCCTGGCCAGCACAATCGCAATCGTGCCCGCCACAAGAATCACCAGGCCGTAGCGCGTCACCGCATGACTGGCCGCAATGACCGCCCGAGTCAGCGCCGGCAATGCCGCACCGAACTCCGAGAAAACACCTGAGAAGCGCGGAATGAAGTAGACCATCAGGAAGATGAGCACGCCCGTGGCCAGGGTCAAGAGCACCGCCGGGTACACCAGCGCACCCTTGACCCGGGACTTGAGGTCCCGTTCACGAGACCGGAAATCCGCGATCTGCGCCAGAACCGTGTCCAGGAACCCGCCCGTCTCCCCCGCACGAACCATGGCCACATGCACCGCACTGAACGACCGCGGCCATCTGCTCATCGCCTCCGCGAGCGACATGCCGCCGACAACGTCATCGTGAATGGCCGACCACTGCTTCCGCGCGGCAGGCTGGGCGGCCTCACGCGACACGATGTGCAGCGCCCGGCTCAACGGCACGCCCGCGGCCAGCAGATTCGCCAGTTCGCGGCTGAACGCCTCAACGCTCGCCTGCGACACCCGCCCGCCCGGCACCCCCGCCGTGGCGCTCGCTTTCACCGGAACACGCTGCTCCTTCACAGAGACCGGGGTCAAGCCCTTCTGAACGACCTGGTCCACGGCGGCCGCGCGGCTCTGGGCCACAACGTTTCCGCGGGCCTCCTGGCCGCCAGAGTCCACCGCACTGTACGAAAAGACGCTCATTGCTCGTTGCGCCCGCCATGTGCGGCGAGATCCGCACCCGTTAACTGCCCGCCGTTCCCGGCCTGCTTCTCGCCGTTCCCATTGAAACGCTCATCCTTCGTCACGCGCAGGACCTCCTCCACCGTCGTTCGCCCGTCTCGAACCAGGCGCCACCCGTCCTCACGCAGGCTCCACATGCCCTGCCTCGCCGCCGTCTTGCGAATCTCGCCCGAAGAGGTGTGCTCCAGGATCATTGCCCGGACCGCTTCGGTGATGGGCATCACTTCAAAAATGCCCGTCCGGCCCCGGTACCCGGTGCCCTGACACTCCCGGCAGCCGCGGCCCCGGTAAAGTGTCTTCGGCGCATCCTCTCCGAACTCCGAGAGCACCGCTTCCATTTCGGCAGGAACGAACTCCTCCTTGCAGTTCAGACAGATCAGCCGCACCAGCCGCTGCGCCAGCACCATCTCCAGCGATGACGCGACCAGGTACGGTTCAATCCCCATATCCACCAGCCGCGTCAGCGCGCCCGGCGCGTCATTCGTGTGGAGCGTCGAAAACACCAGATGCCCCGTCAGCGACGCCTGCACCGCGATATCCGCCGTCTCCCGGTCCCGAATCTCGCCGACCAGGATCACGTCGGGGTCGTGCCGCAGGATCGACCGAAGCCCGTACGCGAAGGTCAGTCCCGACTTGGCCGCGATCTGGATTTGATTGATGCCGTGCAGATGGTACTCAATCGGGTCCTCGATGGTCACAATCTTGCGCTCGACGTCGTTGATCCGCGAGAGCCCCGCGTAAAGCGTCGTGGTCTTCCCGCTTCCCGTCGGGCCCGTCACCAGCACGATGCCGTGAGGAAGCTCCAGCACGCGCTCAAACGTCCGGCGGTCCCGCTCGGACATCCCCAGGTGCTCGAGCCCAAGCAGCGTCGTACTCCGGTCGAGCAATCGCAGAACAACGGCCTCGCCGTGCAGCATCGGGATGACCGACACCCGCACGTCGATCTCGCGGGACGACGCCCGGAGCTTTATCCGGCCGTCCTGCGGGAGGCGCTTCTCGGCGATGTCAAGGTGGCTCAAAATCTTCAGCCGCGAGACGATGGCCAACTGGAACTGGCGCACTTCCGGAGGGATGTTGGCCTCCTGGAGCACGCCGTCAATCCGGTACCGCACTCGCAAGGCCTCTTCAAAAGGCTCGAAGTGCACGTCCGTCGCACGCCGTTCAATGGCCTCCGCCAGCACCTGGTTCACAAACTTGATGATCGAGGCATCTTCCGCGGCGTCGGCGACGTCCACGTTCTCGTCCGTATCCGGGTCGACCACCTGCACGCCCGCGTCGGCCGCCTCGGACACCAGCGATTGCAGTGTGTCGGCGCCCACCCCCAGCAGGGCCTTCATCAAACGCCCGATGTCTGCCGCCGGCGCCAGCGCCAGGCGCAGCTCGCGTCCGCACGCAAGCCGCAACTCGTCCAGCCCCGAACTGTCGAACAGCCTGCTCGAGGCCACAATCACCGCGCCGTCGTCCTCCCGGATCGGCAGCAGATGGCGCTCCATCAGAATCCGCGTCGGGAACCGGGCCAGGAAATCCCTGGCCGGCTGCTCCCGCTCAAGATCAACGTACGGTACGTCGAACTCCTCGGACAGCATCCGCAGCACCCGGTCCTCGGGAGCCCCGCTCCCGGATACCAGGGCCTCGTCCACCGGCCTGCCCTGTGTTACCAGCGCCTCGACGCGCTGGCGGCCTTCGTCGTCAAGCAGGCCTTCCAGGCTCATCCTGGCCATGATATCGTTCACAACAGTATCCGGCACAATCCACCCCGGGCAAGTAAGGGGCTCTAATAAAACGGTGAGGCGGACATTCTTGTCCGCCGTTTGGCAGGCAGGAATGCCTGCCCCACCAAGGTTGTGTTGGAGGCTCTAAGCGCCCGCCGCCCGTCCTGCTCGTTACGCACAGACGGGCGGCAGACACCGCAGTCCCTCAGTCGAGCACGCCCATCGACACCAGTTTAGCCTCCTGGATCACCGTCAGGACTCCGCGGAGCGCCGTCTCGGCCGCATCCAACTCCGTCTGCACCTTGGCTCGGGCCTCGCGCAGAGCAGTCAGAGCAGCCTTCACGTCCTCCGCACTTGCCTCCTTGTTCTCCAGCAGCTTGGAGAGCTCGGCCGCTTTCTTCTCGGTCTCGCTCTGTTCAGCAGCGGCCGGAGCGGCGGCACCAGCAGCAGGCGCAGCCCCGCCACCTCTGCCACCTCTGCCAGTTCGGCCGGCCATGGCGCCGAACATCCCGCCTCGGACCTGGCGGCGGAGTGTCTGAACCTTCTCGATAAGCGGCTGCACGGCCTTCCACTCTTCGTCGCTCATGCTCAGCGACGTCTTCATGCGGTCCGCCGCTTGCGTCGCGCGGTCCGCACGCGAAGGCCGCGCTCCGCCCGCGGCCGGGGCCGGAGCCGGGGCCGGCTCCTCCGCCGCCGCCTGCCGAACCATGGCAAGCAACCCGACGGCCACCAACACCACCATCAACCCAACCACAACACTGCGTCGCAACATATGCCCTCCTTTCGCCCTTTCGGGCAACGACGCTTCCCTGCGCAAGACTACTCCCCGCCTCGGGGAGTCCGTTTTTCGTCTGTTGCGGGGCCGTCCGCCCCATCATGATGAGGAGGTCCTCCTCGACCCGGCGGAGCCGACGACTCCGGCGAACCGCCCGAGCCCCGTTCCCGCCGCTCCTTGAGCAGCTCCTCATACTTCTGAGCCTGCTCCGGCGTCAGAATCCGCTTCGTGCGCTCGACGGCCTCTTCGAACGCCCGCTGCCGTTCCTGCGAAAGCTCTTCCACCTTCCGAGCATACTCCTGAAAAATCGCCTCGTATTTCGGCTTCTGTTCATCCGCAAGGATCGCCGCAATCGCCTGGTCGCGCTCCTGGGCGAGCGTTTTTCTCTTCTCACCCCGCCGCCCCGGCGACGAACCCCTCATCTCCGACCAGATCTTGCGCATCTCCTCCTGCTGCGGCGGCGTCAGGCCCAGCTTCGAGGCCAACCACGAATGCCCCGCCCGCCGACCCTTCACCCGCGAGATCAGAAGACCGGACGATACCCCGGCCGCGAATACCACCACCGCACAGCCGATCAGAATGATCCGAGTCTTACTCATGTCCGCCCTTCCCGGAAAGGTCCTGAACCAGCCATGAGGCTATTTGATCCTCGGCGCTGGCACCGGAAGTCTCCGCGCCCTGCCCGGATACTGCCGTCACCTCCCACTGTGACGCGGCCTGAACGGGCTCGCGGCCCGTAAAGAAAACCGCCGTCGCGGCCGTGCAGATCACCAGGATCGACGCCGCACACGCCGCAACCGCCTCCGCCATTCGACGCAGCCCGAGGCCGGGCAGCCCTTCCATCTTCATCTGCAGTCGCTCAATCGCCGCTGGGGACATCTGGGGCTTCGCCGCCGACTGGCACACGCGCGACAACGCGCGGAGCCTGTCAAGCTCCGCCGCGCACGCAGAGCAGCCGGAAACGTGCCGCTCCACGTCCGCCGCCCACGCCTCCGGCAGCTCTCCGTCGTGGTACGCGCCAAGCCGGCTTGCGTGTTCACATTCGCTCATGTGTGCTTCCTCCACAGCTAACCTGGGCAACTCCGGCCTTCACGGAAGGTAGTCCCGAAGAAGCGCCTGCAGTTCCCGCCGCGCACGGAAAAGCCGCGACTCGACCGTCCCGCGCGGAATCGCCAGAACCTCCGCAATCTCGTCGTACGACAACCCCTGGAACTCTCTGAACACGATCACCTCGCGGTGATCCGGACTCAGCGCCAGCATCGCCTTCTGCAAGTCCATCCGGGCGTCCGTCTCGCGCTCCGCAGACGAGAATGAAGCCTCCGCAGCCGGCCGGGCGCCCGGCTCATCGCCGCCCGCCCGATAACGCCTGCCGCTCCGGAAATGCCTCGCCGCCTGCCGCACCAGAATCCGCGTCACCCACGTCTTCACCGATGATCGCTCCTGATACCCATGCAGGCCCCGAAAAGCACCGCACAAAGTCTCCTGCACCAGGTCCTCGGCGTCCGCCTCATTGCCAACCAGCGACACTGCCACGCCGAACAGATACGACGCATACCGATCCACCAACTCCCGGAACGCGGCGAAGTCCCCGCTCCGGGCCTTTCTGGCAAGTTCAAGGTCTGTCGGCACTGAGCGGCCATTCTCCATGCCTGCTTGATTTCCGTTACCTGCCATATAGTTGCCAGCCGCTCCTGATTTATTCCCTTGCGGAGCGCCTTTTCCGCCGCCGCCGGCCCCGAGCCTGCCACAGACCGTTGCAAGCTTGCCGCACATCCGCCCATATTGTACGAAAATTGCTCTCCCCGCGCGCAACGCCAGCCATCATCCGACCGGCGAACAACCGGCCGGGCAATCAGTTGATCTTCCAGACCGGGGGTGACACCTGAGGGCGCGGCGGCCCGAAGACCCATCCGGCCATAATCTTCCATCTTGTTCCTCTGCCAGACTGCGCCCGGTGGCCGAAATACCGCCGGCCTGTTCAAAGCTGAAAAAAGGAGCTGTCAAAGCCACGGCGGAAGCCGGAGCCCGGGTATCGACGGACGATTGTGCGCGATGCGCTCGATTGACCTGGCCGCGATATGGGCATACTGAGCTTGGCTGGAACCGTCGAACCTCATGCCGTGGGGCGAATATCACTCCCTCACGCCTTCCGCAGCGTCAGCCTGAGGCACGCCCCTTCCGGCACCGAGTGATCCACGACGAGATCGCCCCCCATCCGCCGCGCCAGCCGCCGGCTGAACTGCTCGAACAGTTGGTGGCGCTGGCCAGC